>NZ_JAGJEE010000057.1:0-7090 GCF_018100885.1 Pseudoalteromonas sp. MMG013
TTGTTTTTAGGATTACCTGCTGCGGCCTCTTTTCCAGCATACTCAATTGCTTGTGACACTTCTAATTTAGCCTTGACTTGCTCCTGTGACAGCCCTCTCACTTGTACTTGGTCTGTTTCCCCAGCAAGGTTATACCCTGTGGTGGTGATGCTTTTTATGGCGCCACCATACCCCACATTGACTTGATACTTCGCTGCCTCGCCAACCCCGTCACCTACAGCGTCAGCTTTGTACGTTTTAGGAATGCCAAGTGCCGCTGTTAAAGCAAAATACTCACTCTTGGTCGTTTCTTGGCCCATGGCGTTATAGCTAAACTCACTGGACTTTTTCCAGTTGCTTAAGTTGGCACCTGGTATAGCAACACCAAAATCAATGCCGCTGGTATTGTGATAGGTGTCAACCTGTGCAACTTGCCCCCAACTATTGTACAAGTAGCGCTGAGCAGCCGCGCCTTGCGCGCCCACAATATAGCTTTGCTGACCCGCCGCGTTATAGTGAATAACCTCTCCACGCACATCCGTTGATATTTCACCATTAATTAAGGTGCCACCATCAATTTTAACCTGATTGTTTCTGTCGTACGTAAACCAATACTCTTTCACTAATGCCGGTTTTTGACTGCTTGGCTGCGCTGCTGCACTGCTTAACATGGGTTGTGCCACACTACTGGCTTGACGCGCGACCGGTGCATCACTAAGTGGCATCGCGTCATCTAAACTCATTGCCACAGGTGCACTCATCATCATTGCTCTGGGCAACCTCACCGACTCGACTCGTCTAAATGCTGCCGTGGGTGATGACAATGCACTGAAGCTCATAATACTGCTTCCACCGCCCCCGCTCGATACAGTCGCCGTCATTGTTTTAGACGCAGTATAGCCAGAATTATCGGTAGTATTCACCGCAAATGTGAACCCACTGCGGGTTTTATTGAACCCAAACCCTGACCCTGCGACGGCACTAAATGAAATTCGTACTTGCGTTGCAGATATTTGCTCCCGTAATGCCAGTACCCAACTCGGCGCACCAAATACACTGACGTTTTGCGCTTTAATGCCATTGGCATCTGATACCGTAACGGTACCACCACCATTATATCCTCCCCCACTGAAATGCACGCTTCCACTGACATTGGTCGCATGATTTGTCACAGCTTTAGCTGCAACCTTCAACGTTCTTGATATCGTGGTACTCGCCCCATCATCATCAGTCACCGTTAGTGTAATTGTATGAGTGCCCACAGAGTTGCCTCTGACGGTAATATTCTGACCACTATCTCGAACCAGAGTTAACCCCGATGGCACGCCCCAAATATAACGTTTAATCGTACCATCACTATCACTTGCCGACGCGGCAATATCAAGCTCAAACCCCTGCGTAATACTTGATGGGATACTGAAGCTCGCCGTTGGCGCTTTATTTGGAATGGGTTTCGTAACGTTCACAAAGGCGGTCGATTCTTTACTCCATACACCATTTATATACGCCTTAACGGTAACTGTATGTCCTCCTTCTGCCGTGGCTTTGTAATTAATTTGTCGGCCACTGCCTGACAACGTTATCCCCGAACCTGAACTCCATCGGTAAGCTGTCGCCCCACTGACATTGCCTGCGGTCGCGGTATACCAACTATTGTCGCCCAAGGTGATTGCATGTGTGGTGAGACTTATCCCTGGTGCCGCAGGTTGAGGTCGTGATTTAACAACAATATTTCGAGTTTGTGAGGTGCGTGCACCGTGTTTGTCTACCACCGTGACCGTCACTGTTTTAGTACCCAAAGAATGGGTGCTAACCGTTATTTGATTGCCGGTGTTTTTACTGATCGTCAATCCGCTAGACACTCCCCAATCATAAGCTACGATACTATCGCCCGCATCACTGTCTGATGCGGCCACAAAAAATACCGCACTTTCGCCTTGAAATACTGAAATGGGCCCTATAAACGAGCTTATCGTCGGAGCCTTATTTGCTCTACTTACGCTAATGGTCTTACTTACAGTACCACTCCATGCACCATCATTGTCTTTTACACGCACACTCAGTGTATGAGTGCCCGCTGATAGCCCGGTTACTGTCACACGTGAACCACTACCAGAGATGGATAAACCGCCACTGGTTTCCCACTGATATTGTGCTATTTGACCATCTGAGTCTGATGCAGATACCGAGAAACTGGCTGAGCCATTCACATCAAGCGCATTGGTGCCCGCAATAGACCCTATTGAAGGGGCATTATTTGGTGCATCTACAACCGTAAAGTTATATTTTTGTTTCGCGACTGTAATGAACTCGTTCGGGTTCCCTAGCTCGTTTCTTCCTTCTGCTTCAACAATCACTGTGTAGGGAGTACTTTTCACCGCACTGTTAGGCGGTGAAACCACTAAACTAGTGCCTGAGAGTCTGGCCCAACTCGGTGCGCCATCTACTATTTTTAGCCTTTCTCCTTGAGAAAGAAGGTTTGTTAAATCTATTGTCTTGGTATGTCCCGCAATGACACTTGCGCCCCCTGTACCATTTATTGTCATCGTAAAGGACCGGTCGACTTGCGCGCCCTTGGCACTTGCCGTTACCGCAATACGATATACGCCTTGGTTTCCTCGAATTGGGCCACTGATAATGCCATTACTATCAATGCTCACGCCTGAGGGAGCCCCTGATAAACGGTACGATAATTTCAAGCTCGCGTCTGTCACACTAAAGTAACGTCCCGCATCCGAATTCAATGTCTGGTTGTCGTATATACTAAAACTGGAAATAGAGGAGGCATTAATTGGCTCAACATTGCTAATTCTAAAGCGCACTGTCGTCGATGCGTTATACGCTGAATTCGCAGCATCATACGCGGTCACGGTTGCCACATGCTCACCGGCGGTGTTATACCATAACTTACCTGTTATTCTTCCTTGTGCATTAATACTGAGTCCTGTCGGTAAATTATCAGCGCGATATCTCACCGTCGTAGACGTGCCTAAATCAAAATGCCCACTGACATTAACATCAACCTGCTTTCCTTCTGAAGACCTTTGGTCGCCTATCGGACTAGCATGTCCCGCTACCCCCACTGGCTTTGAGTACCATTGACTCCATGTACCGCTGTTATCTTGTACCCTCACTTGAACTTGTTGACTTCCCCCTTGGAGCACTTTTACTCGAAAATAAAACTGGTCGCCAAAGTTATTGTCAAAGCTTTTTGCTTTCGTACCATCATTAAATTGTAAACCATTGCTCAATTTAACTTCATAACCCTGCACATATCCATAGCTTTCAATATCTTTACCAAGGATAGAAACACCAAATTCCTCCCCCTTGGTCAATGCTTCACTCGGTACCTTGAAAACCTCTAAATAAGGCGCTCTATTACTACTCCCTGCACCTTGTGGCTTTATTAACACCATGAATTCCTGCGTGGTCACTTGGCTTTTGTCCATACTGTCATAGGCCGTCACAACCACTTTATACCGCCCTTCAGTGCCCGCTGAAGGTGAAGGAGTACCCACTAAACGGTTTCCGCTGACCCTTAATCCACTTGGCACTTGCGTATACACATACTCCTTACGACTGTCATCGTAAACAGAAAAGGCAAATCCTAAATCAATCGTCCCATCGTCTTGAAAGTAAGAGGTAAAGTCTTTGTCATACCCGCTTTTACCTACTTCCAGCGCTTGGTCTTCTATCGACTTTGCAATCTTGGGGGGCGTGACTTTGGCTACATCTGTCACACGCACAGTATGTAGTGTGCTGCGGGTTTCCATTTCATTTGAATGTGGCTTACTGACCGTAAAAGCATACTCCGCAATTTTGCCATTATGTGCGGCATTTAAGCGTGGCATAATCACTAAATAACGGTGATCACGACCATTTTCTCTTTCTATCCGTGTTTCCCACTCAATTTGGTCTGGTTTGAAGTCTGGTTTGAGGCCAGCTTCTGGGCGAGCATCGTCATTCATACCAATGGCTATTTTGACCTGTTCGCCCTCCTTGACGTTATATATTTCTCTATGCGTCACGATTAGCTTTATTTTTTGTTTTGCTGTCGCACCGGCGTCACCTTTTGCACTTGCAACAACAGTAAAATTAAACTCATTTGCTGTATTATTACTTTTAATTGTGTCAGAGATAACCCCTGTATTTTTATTAATGCTCAAATACTCTGAAGGGAAGCTTTCTCCCGCGCCCGGCGGTAAAATAGAGTATTCGAACTGTAAACTGGAATCAAAAATATCAAAAAGCTTATTCTTTTCACCGTTAATATTTAAGCTTGTCCCTTCCGTAACCCGTATCTCATACCGTGCAGGGGTCTTGGCTTTAATCGCGTCTTTATTGATGACCTCTAACTCAAATGACCAGATTTTTTTATAGTCAATATCCGAGGTACTCATGGTCACCTCAATGGTGTGCTTCCCTTGTGTATTGTATTTTAACCGCCCCTCTAATTTACCGGTTTCTTTATTGATACTCAGCCCTTCGGGTAACCCTGTGGCATTGTACTGTGTGATTTTCAATGCCTTGTCTTTCACGCTAAACATGCTTGGTAACGTGATATTCGGTGCCTCACCTTCATTCCTTGAAAGAGGTTTATTCAAGTCAACAAGAAACTCTATCGGTTCAACATTTTCAATGTTAAGCACCCAATCACTGGTGACTGTGTGTGCTGCAAAGTCCGCATCCGTTGCCGTCACCTTAATGCGATCCGTTGGCTTTGAGTTATAGCTCAGCTTACCGGTGATTATTCCCGTGTCTTTGTCTAACTTGAGCCCTTTTGGTAAGTTTTCAGCGGTATAAATCAGCTTGTCTACAATAATACTTTTATGAAAGTACTTACTCAGATGCAGTGTAACCTCTTCACCTTCTTTGTTATTCATGGCCGGAATGTCTTTTTTAACTATCGGCTCAACAACCTCTAGTAAACCATTCGTGACCTGCATACTGCGACGGTTACCCACCGCATCATAGGTGTAATGTACACTGGCAACATCACTGCCTTTTACCCACTCTGGGGTCGTGGTTTTTGAGGTGTTTTTGAACTGTAATGTGTCAACTTGGGTGATACGGCCATGTGAGTCATACCGTGTTTGTGTTTCGTGGCGGATCACCCCCTCTAAATCATCCCACGCTCTTTTTATTTCATTGGTGCGTCGACCCGACAAGTCATATTCAAACTCCGACTTTGCCCCCGTTTTGACATCTAAAACCGACTTTAGCCAGCCATTTTCATAATAGGTATATCGAATATCTTGACCATAATCATTGGTGCGTTCGACTAAACGCCCAATGTCATTCTTCTCTGAAAAAACCTCTTTGCCATCCGCATCAAGACTGGCTACTTTTTCTAACTCAGTATTCCAATTTCGGCTGTATTTGTAAGTAGACGCACGGTTACTTAAGTCAACCCCTGATAATTGACTACCAAACGCATTAAACACGCGGGTGTTTTGTGCATTTTGTCCTGGGTTATCCATGTCAACATTAAAATAAGTTTCTGCGGTTTGATTGCCATACTTGTTGTAACTATACGCTTTAAGACGCTGCTCAGCATCTCGACTATACGTAATATTCCCCATGGCATCAAAATCATAGAAGCGCTTCCCCCCTAAGGCATTGGTTTCGCTGTAACGGTTACCCAATGCATCATATTGGTACGTATTGGCTCTACGGTACAGTCCACTATGTATACCTTCAGTGCCATACTGACCGGCTTCAATGACCCTATCTAACTTATCATACATACTGGTGGTCGTTCTTTTAAGGGCATCTTGCGTGAATACTTTTCTGCCAAATATATCGTAACCATATTCAACAAGGTTCCCTTCACCATCTTGTTGATAAATTTGATTGCCATTGGCGTCAAACTTAAACCTTCTTTGGTTCTCATTTGCATCTATTTTGCTTATCAAATTGCCATTTTCATCATAATGGTAGATATTTTCTGGCGTACGGCGAACCAGCTGACCATTTTCCCCCATGACATCCACACTCGGTAATATTTCTTTTATCACCTTATTTTGATAGTTGTATTGTGCTTTAGTGACGTTTTGCGTTGCATCACGTACTTCTATCACATTACCCCAGCGGTCATGTTTTTGAGTAATAATTGGCGTATATAACACGCCGTTTTGCGTAAAGGTCGGCTGTGTGACTTCAGTGACATACCCTAAGCCATCTCTTTTAAACTGTGTTTTGCCATTCAACGCATGCACGGTGCTTTGCAATCGCCCCGCATTGTCATATGTATGGGTTTTAAGCACCCCATCACCTTGCGTTGTTTTCCACAGCTGCCCTTGTGCGTTATAGACATAAACGCCTTTATTATCTTTTTTCACCTCACCGAATGCGTTATACGCGGTGTTAAACGTAAACTGGGGATCAGCAGATGCAGCCCCAATAACAGGCTGGTTATCAACCACCTTTTGGATTAACTGACCATTATTATCGTAGGAATAGGTGGTTATATGTGTTTGTGCCGGGCTGGATGACCCTATATGGGAGATATACGCGGTTTCACTTTTAGCCAATAAGTTTTTGCTGTTGTAATAATGTGTGGTTTTATTACCCAGCGCATCATACTCGGCAATCAATTGGCCTCGACTGTTATATTCATGGCGTGTGGTCTTATCGTTGCTCTTCGCTGAAGGCGCGGTAATGTTTAAGGTATCGATATTCAACACCCCTCTAACACCATGCTCAGTTTGACTCACTAAATTACCAAACACATCGTAACCCATTGAGGTGACTTGACGCCCTGATTGTTTTTTTATTGCACCATCAGTCAGTGATTTCTGTTTATCTACCGTGGTATTACTCACCCAAGATTTTGCGGTGTGAGTTAAACGCCCGACGGCATCGTATTTCCATACTTTGCTGTCGCTGGTTTTTGTACTGAGTGTGCTGATATCTGCACTGTTGGCGGTTTTTTGTTGGGTTTTTATGACATTACCCAAATCATCATAGGTCGTTATGCCCACCACATGGCTGCGTGTCTCAAATGACATGCCTGAGGTAAACTCCGCCACTTTAATATTCGCTTTCACTTCATGGGTCACCCGCCCCATGTCATCATAGTGGAAGTGAGTTTGTCGGTTGTGCCCCACCG
>NZ_JAGJEE010000058.1:0-6998 GCF_018100885.1 Pseudoalteromonas sp. MMG013
CAGAGTTGGTGTTATTTATGCTATGGGAATTTGCTTTTAGTGTCATAAGGTGTTTTATGCCTATTTTATCGGCTTATCTTTCGTGCTTAAGCCATCCCTGCATTACTCAGTATATTTTATCCTGCCATTAGAGCTAATTTTCGCTGATTTATCAATGATATTTTCACCCCGCACGCACTTTTCTAACCCGAACACTTAAGCAGGTTAACCCGTTGATTTAATTCAGTAAGCTCTGCTGCTAACTCGTTCGTGCTAATTTCATGGTCTCTTCACTTGAATTAACCATTTCGCTAAATCGTAAGAGCCCTATTTTGCATACTTCAAAGAAATTTGTGCCTGTCCCATATTATTTACTTAAAGAAGTTTGTGCCTGTCCTTTTTTGTTTTTTATTTTTTATTTTTTGTTAGCTGCTGTTAACACCAAATAAATTAACGCTCTTTAGTTCCACGGTAATTTTTACCCCCTTGATGTATGACAAGTGATGACGTGGCATCATTATGTTTAAAACTCGCTTGTAAATCGACCACTTTAGCGAAGAAATGAGTATCTGACTTTGCATAAAGGATAAACGGTTCTTGTCCCTCTCCCGAAGCGAGAAAAGATAACCTGTTATCTTTTAACATCACTTCAATGGAAAATTCAGAAAACTTATAATGCCCAACATAGTTTTTCAACGTGCCTTCTGTAACAGCAATCCCATTGATAACCGCCATATCAGCAATATAGAATTCAGCAATTTCATCAATAAACGACTGCGGACTTGCCCCCATGAGGTTTGTAAGAACAATAATGGAAAGATCATCCTCTGGATATATAACCAACGCAGATCTATCGCCACCAACAGAGGCAACTGCCGGATGCTCTACTCTATCAATAACCTGCCAGCCAAGTGCATAGCCATTTAAAAGTCGGTCAAAACCTTCCGTTTTGCCGTTATCGAGTACAGCTGGCGACCACAATTCTTTTAAGCTTGAAGGCTCGCTTAGTAGCTGTCCTCCTTGTAAAGCAACTGCCCATTGTGCTATCTCTTTAACATTTGAATTCATACCTGCCGCGGCTCGAAGAAAAGGAGGGAATTCATATTGAATCGTAGTTAATTCATTACCAAAATAGGTATAGCCTCTCGCTTGATGTGGAATAACGCCTTGAAAGTGAGTAAAGCCAGCCGACTCAGTTCGCTTCATTCCTACTTTTGTGAGTTGATTTTGCGTAATAAAATCGGTAAAGCTTTTGCCACTTACCTGCGTGATTATTTTCCCTAAAAGCACATAATTTGTAGAAGTATACTGGAATTGAGTATTGGCTTTGGCAGCCAAAGGTAAGGTTTTAACTAAACCCCAAGAAGCTTCTGCACCTTTAGGGGAAATAAGAGATGTTTCTAACTCAATTTTAGGCAGGCCTGAAGTGTTTGTAAGAAGTTGTTTAATTGTGATACCTAACCAAGCATCAGGTAAGTCTGATATATAAGAGGAAACTTTATCTGATAATGCTAATTTACCTTTTTCGACAAGTTGCATAATGGCAACCCCCACAAAAGACTTGGTCATCGAATTAATAGTAAAAACAGTATTGTCAGTGACGGCAATGTTATCTTGTATATTTGCGATGCCATAATTTGCTGTTTTGATGATTTTGTTGTTTTTTATGATAGCGACTTGTAAGCCAGGAATTTTTTTATCCTGCATCTTCTTTAATAAAAAATCATCTATTTCATCGGCATTAGCAGAAAAATTTAATATCGATAAAAAAGCTATAGATACAGAGACAATACGAGTATTGAATTTTTTCATAACGTCCTTTTTATATATTGTAAATTAAGTAACACTTACCTCTGAAAAGCAGCTAACTCTTTAGTATTTATACGGCACGTTGTTTGTGCTGCATAATCGCTTGTTGGAATGAGCCGATACCTGCTCGATGTGTCAGAGTTGGTGTTATTTATGCTATGGGAATTTGCTTTTAGTGGCGTAACTTGTCTCGAGCCTATTTTATTGGCTTGTCTTTCGTGATTAAGCCATCCCTGCATTACTCAGTACGTTTTATCCGGTTATTAGAGCTAATTTTAGCCGATTTATCAATGATATTTTCACCACACACGCACTTTTCTAGCCTGAACACTTAAGCAGGTTAACGCGTTGATTTAATTCAGCAAGCTATGCTGCTAACTCGTTCGTGCTAATTTCATGGTCTCTTCACTTGAATTAACCATTTCGCTAAATCGTAAGAGCCCTATTTTGCATACTCCAAAGAAATTTGTGCCTGTCCCATATTATTCTTTAGTATTGATTTCTCTCGCTCTAAACAATTGATTCTGGCTTCAAGTTCTTGAATCTTTTGTTGCTCTGGAGTCAAAGCTTTGGCATTAGGTGTTTCACCATTTCGCTCAAGTTCAAGTTGTTGAACCCAGCGTCTTAAAGCCGTTTCTCCAACATCCAATGAACGACATGCTTCTTGAAGTGAATAGCCTTGGTCTAAAACTAAACAAGCGGCTTAAAGTTTGAATTCTTTACTAAATGTTCTGCGTTTTTTTGCCATCGGACACCTCTGATTAAGTGGTAATGATACCACCTAAAATAGTGTCCGGAATTATTGAACCACAACATAAGTTAGTTTCCAAATATAGCTGTATTCCTTTCAAGTAATCCTACATATTGGGGATACAATTCATTGTTAGGAAAAAAGCCATTCCAATCAGTGATTCCCTGCCACTGGTTTGGTATAAATGTCATCTTGTCCATTGTTTTGGTTGAATCTATTGTAGACTGTATGTTTTCTCTCATTAATTCATAGGATGATAAATTTGTATTAATGGTGGTCCCAGTCCAGCCATCTGAGTGTTTTGTCGCTGAATATGGAATTGGGATAAGACCGATTTCAGCATCTGTCGAATTACATTTTAAAAATGAGCAGCCATCTCTCTCTGAGGTTTCGAAGTGAGCAATCGATATGCCGCTTCCATGCATAGTGTAGCCTAAATTTACAATGCCATAAACAAGGTGGTCATTTGTGTAACTATCATTTCTAGTACCCAAATATCCAAGAGAATCATCACTTGTAGGTCCCATGCAACGTATACGATTTTTACCGACGATAATTGGAATAAGCTTTAATGATTTTTTGAATGAGAAGTAATTTTTTGCTTTAAAGTCAAAATTACTTTTTTCTTTTTTGAACTCTGTAATTCCATGTTTGTGGCCAGAAATAATCTCTCCGCTAAACGTTTCTCCTTTAATTATTGCACTACCGCATACTTCAAAGTTTCTTAGCATAGGATTTTTCACCCAGGTTGTATATATTTCTCTAGCTTCCTTGGTTAGTCTTAAATAAATATCATCAAGGTCAGATTGACCTTTGTCGGGATTTCCTAGGAGAGATAGAATATCATAAACACCACCATAAAATTCATCTTTTAAAGTTTCCCAAAGGCCTCCGTTCCAATAGACTAATTCACAATACAGGTTGCCATCGGAAGCTATTGCGTAGATCCTTGATAATGCAAGAAAGTCCTGTGCCATGGTTTGAATTTTCGCATCAAGACTGGCTTCTGAAATGTCAACAACTTCGTTTAGTATTCCTTCATTTAACCATGGGAAAATATCTGACCACTTAATAATATAAATACCCAAGGCGACGTATTCAGGATCTGAGTTTAATGATGATTCAGTATGAAACTTTTGATAAGTAAATTTATTTGAAATTTCACGCCGCTTTTGTCTCTCATTGAGTAGGTTTTCTTCGCTAATTGTTGTAACTGTATTCGATGATATTTGATCCTCTAATTTTTGCTCTTGAGTGGTGTTGGATTTTTCATTCGACCACGTTAAAAATTCTGTTAAAGTTAGCTTCGAATCTTTTAATTTAGCTTTTTCATAAGCTTCGGCTTGAGCGTAGGCCTTTAATCCATCTAAATCTTTTATACTACCAATTTTGTCCGTTAGGGATTTTGAAGCTTCTTTTTTTGTTAGCTCTGGCATCGCAGGGGGAGTTACTTGATTCGCAATTGCAGGAGCCTGATCAAATACTTTAGTGTCCCAAAGCTCTTCTTGCGATTTATTTTGTAACTGATTCGTCCAGTTTTCAGCATAAGTACTCGCACATCCCCCTATGCTATCACTATGAATATCAACTCTTACATCTGTTGAAGAGTCGGAACTACTTCCGTCATAGGTGCCGCCAATTGTAGTAGCGTTGGACAAACCAGAGTACGTAAAGTTCATATTTCCACCATATTTCCAAGTGGATTGAGAGGATTTTTTTGTAAACTCAGTTTTAACCTGAGCTATTCCTCCCCAGTCAACTCCAACAACAAAGCAATCATTGGCAGTTTTTTTAAAGTTTTTACATGCATTTATCCACTTTTTAAAACTATCAATAAAATCAGGAAAATTATCTGGATTTTTCATAATGTTTTTGAGAGGTTCGTGTGGGTATAACTTTACTAATTTCGAAAATTCATCAAGAGCTGCTATGGCCGCTACTTTCTCCGCTTCCTTTAGGTTTGACAAGAAATCTGCCACTTTCATATTGTTAAAATCAATATACTCTGTACCTACGGAGATCATATAATTATATTCTATTACAATGGAGTTGTTTTTTACAGCGGATGAATTGCCTAAATATCCTGAGACCGCTGATTTAAATCTGCTTATGCCTGATATCCCATAATTACCAGAAAGTGTGAATGAACCACGATTCATAGATTCTGAATAGCAGCTTTGACTCGCTCCTGTCATTGCCTGAGAGGTTTGCATACTGTAATTCATTACGCTAACTTCTCCTCCAATAACAGTGCTACCTATCTTACCTGTTTCAGAGTTAAATATTGAACCAATTTTGGCCGAATACAATGGGTTTTTCTGTTTTGAACCGTCAATATTGCATGTGTCTTTCATTCTATTTCCTTAAAGTTGGACTTCCCAGCTTTCACTAGACAGTTTTTAATTCAGAATAATACGCTTCTTCAAACTTAGCAGGTGAAACACCTGCTGTATGTGAATGGCGCATTTTTGGATTGTAAAATATTTCTATAAAATTAAATATCTCAGCTTTCGCATCTTCGGAAATAAAACAGGACAGGCACATAATTATTCGCTCAACATTACAATGTAACCCCAACTAATAATACAAGAAATTTGTGACTGTCCCATCTAATTGCGCTATACTAACAGCTACTTTGTGGTAAACACCATTTCAAGCTGACATTTCATCAGCACACACAAAGAATCTCTTATTTTCAATACCATTATAAAAACCCGACCTTAAAATATCTTTTCTTCCATAACATCAGGTTATTTCATTAGTATTAAACATAAAACAAAGTTATAAATTATTTTCCTCATTCTAAAACAAATAACAATCTGTATTCACACAACTTGAACGCACATTTATAGAAACAATAACTTAACAGTAGTAATATAGAAATCATAAAATGCGATATGCATACAAGCAAGCTAATAACTAAGTTTGTAATATAACCAAGGAGTAAGATAAAAAACATTACACCTTATTACATGGATGTTGATTTTAAATACTATGATGGGGTTATCTAACTTCGCTGAACAGTGTCTAACTCAGAATATAGGAAATCCAATCTTGATCTTTTTCTATCCTACTCAGCTAGACTAACCTATTGACCCAATTCCAATACATCATTACGTTTACACGTCATTGCCTTTCGACATAACACCGCAGACTTTGCGCGCGCTGACGATTTGCTGTTGCTCAGTAAGATCTGGCTGTAAGTCGTAGCTGGGAGTAACAATCGGTTTAGCTGTGGTAATTTCAATATGAATGATGCTTTTTAGTGGGTATTGCTCACCTGTTATTGGGTATATGTATGTAAATAATTCATCAAAAGTAATGAGGCTGGCACATAATTATACGCTCAACATTGCAATGTAACTCGACCCAATTATGCAAGAAATTTGTGACTGTCCCATCTTACTTAGCAAATTTAATTTATGCTTCTTATTTTGGTGGCAACCACCACACTGAACCAAACCATATGTTAATAAAGGATACCCGCCTTGACCATTGTCACCGCCACCGCGCAAAAATTGAGATGAGCCTGAAGGTGCTACCCATTTAAAATCAGATGGAAACCTTTCGATAACTCCCCAACCGCCCCATGATTTATGTTCAATATTATCAGGGATTCTTTTGGGATCTTTAAAAACAAATGGTTCTTCGAATTTTGCCAAATCCCCACAAGACGGACATTTTATATCGATAGAATCGCAAATCATGAGAAATACCTAACGCCGCAAGCAACGGCTATTTTTTGCAGGCTATAATGAGAAGCGAAGCGAAACCAGCCTGCAAAAAATTGTCCGCTTGACTTGCTTTGTTATGCAGCCATTCCAAAATATTTGACAAACAACTTAGGACACATGAATTGTTCACACTCCTCAGTGAATAGCCAGTTACTTGAATATTCAACATGGCAAAAAACGCGGTCTATGAAGTAAGCCATCTCTACAAGATGCTGCCTAGAACCTCTATTGGATAGCCCTTTTGATATTCTGACTTTTATTAAATCAGCACTTATATTTTTATCTACTCGGAAATATACCCTAGCGCCTTTTTCTGAAAAATATTCAGCACCAAAAGCTTCCGCTTCAATTTCCCATTCTGCTTGATGTATTTGCTTTTGTGTAGCGACTCCGCGTAAAAATTTTCTAGCCACCAATAAGTTTTTAGCTAAGCAGTCACTTGACCTAAACCTTCTTAACTTTTCACAACAATCTAGCAGGTATCTCTTTACTAATATTTCACTGCTAGGTTTTTCACTAATTTTTTTTAATTTTTTTGCTAAATTCATACTCAAAGGCATCTACTGGATGCATAACGAGCCTGTAGAATTACTCGTTTTAATTTATTTTTTATTGATGTCTCAACCATAGCCGAGTTCCTATTTTAGTTCAATCGTTTAGAAGCTTTTCACTTGGATTTTCATTATGTGCTTTGAGGGGGATTTTATCGCTCTTAACAGCGGGCC
>NZ_JAGJEE010000059.1:0-6299 GCF_018100885.1 Pseudoalteromonas sp. MMG013
GAAAGCAACGCCGAGAGTGAGAAAAATAGCTTTATTGGGCAAACTCGCTTATCCAGAGCTGAGGTTAATTTAGCTTTAGATAACGATAATGCATGATAAATAGATAGAAAATGAGGCTTAAAGGGAATAGTTGATGATAAGAATCATGACAAAGTCAGATTTTGTTGAGTTTTGGCCTACGTTTGAGGCCATCATTTTAGCGCAAGAAACTTACGCATTTTCACCGAGCATGAATTGTGATGAGGCATTTTCGTTGTGGTGTGAAAGCGCATTAGTGGCCTTTGTTTTTGAAGAAAAAGGGAAAATATTAGGGACGTATTATTTGAAAGCCAATGGGATGGGCCCAAGCAGTCATATCAGTAATTGTGGTTATATGGTTAGTGCAGATGCTAGAGGTAAAGGGATTGCTAGACAAATGTGTATACACTCACAAGAGGTTGCGGTTGAAAAAGGCTTTAGTGCAATGCAATACAACTCAGTAGTGTCGTCAAATCAAGTGGCAATTACACTGTGGCAAAAGCTGGGGTATAACATTATTGGCACAATTCCAAATGGATATTGTCATGGTCAATTGGGGTATATCGACAGTTATATTATGTACAAACAATTATCAGCTGTATAAAGCGCAGTTCTTTATATAGATGACATAAAGGCCCCGAAGAGGCCTTTATGTCATTGAGTAAAGTATAGACTATTCTAGCGCTAAACGACTTATGTAAAGTAACGACATAGCGAGTTTTTTGCCTTGTTATTACACCACTTACTTTAAAATCGAGCTAAGAATTTATTCACTGACTCTAACTCCCTACGTTTCAGGGCGATACAGGTATGCACACTTTCACTCACTTTCTCTAAGCTACGTTGGTAACCAGATACAGCAGACACTTTCTCTTTAAAAAATGCTTGGGTTGTTTTCAAATCATGTATTTCACACCCATTTCCGGTATAGCTAGGCAATGTTGGTAACATGAAAGGTGGCATTTTTTTACTAAGGGCCGCATAGTTTTCATATATCCAAGTTCTGAAGTGCTTTTTCCGAGATTCAGTATAACCTTGGCCTGAAAATATAATCCTTAAATCTGACGGAGTGACTTTGTCAGTTAATGCATAATCAAGTACTTTGCTTTGCAGTGTTTTACTACCAAAATAACTGAGTGCAGCCAATAAGTGTGTGCGTGTTTGTGGCTCTTTAGTTGTCTCAAAAGCATTTTGGTATGCTTTGAGTAAATCGACATCGCCATGATAGGCCGCCAATTTTAAGAACGTACCCGCAAGATATGGATCCACTTTTGTCGAGTCTGTTAAATACAGCGCGGTTTGTTGTTGAGCTGTTGTGATTATGCTTTGATCTTTTCCATCAAATCCTTGTAGAGCGATAACAATGGCACGCAAACTTGAAATGGCGGGTATTTCTTGCGGTTTCGAGGTCAAGCCATATTGAGCAATGGCAGGCTGAATACTCCGGCGAATGAAACCAGGCCAAAACTCTTCATTTTGTTTCGTTTTAAAGGTACTTTTTTGCGCTCGAAGTAGTCGAATCGCATTGCTTGCAACACGAGGATGTTGGTCACTGGCAAATTGTTCTAATGCAGCCATAAGCTGCCCTGCATTAATTTTACCTGCATCAAGCAGCGCATCAGCAGCAGAAAGCAAGGCGAGCCTTTCTCTGTCTGATAAGGCACTTTTAGCATGTTTCAATAGAGTATTAAATTGTTGCTCTTCTAACATCCAGCGATAATAGCCTAATGCACCTTTATCTGGATAAATCCATTGTGGTTCGAAGTCTAATTGTACTTTTTGTGATTCTTTATTGAGCAATATTTGTGTAGAAGCCACTTTATCACCTTTACCATATTTGATGGTGACAGGGACATTCCATAGCTGCTTGGGCGCCTCTACGCCAGCATTGGCGAATCGTTGTTGTGATAATGTGAGCATTTTCCCGCTTTGAGTCACAGAAATGAGTGGGAATGACGACTGTTCTACAAATGAACTTAAAACACTTGCAACATCTTTGTTAGATGCGAGGCTTAGCTCTCGCCATAAGTCAGCAGCTTCAGCATTTTTGAAGGCATACTTTTTCATATAAGCACGCATTCCTTTTTGGAAAGCGTCGGCGCCAATCCAATTTTCGATCATAGATAAGACGGCGCTCCCTTTACTGTATGCAAGACCAAGCCCATCCATGATATCTGCTTCGGTTTTAATGGGCTTCCTGATCGGTTTAGTTGATAATTGTGCATCGAGTGCCATAACGTAATTTTGTGGCAAGTCTAAATGGCTGTTAAACTCAGGGTTGAGCTGTTGGGTCACTTTAGCAGCCATCCAACTCGCAAAAGCCTCATTAAGCCACAAGTCATTCCACCATTTCATGGTGACGAGATTGCCATACCATTGGTGTGCCAATTCATGCGCAATTACAGATACATTGGTTTGCTTTTGGCGACTCGTTGCGTTGTTAGGATCAACCAGCAGTATATCTTCACGGTATGTGACTAAACCTGAGTTTTCCATAGCACCAAAGGGGAATTCAGGTACCGCCACCGAATCTAATTTCTTATAAACGTAGGGAATACCAAAATAATCTTCTAGTACCTTTAAGACTTTGGGCATATTGTCGATGGCGTAATCTGCGAGCGCGAGTTTACCTTGTGGCGTGATCACTTTCCCTGGAATTGGCATACCTGTGATGGCTTTTTCTTCAAAGGGTCCCACCGCCATAGCGACTAGGTAGCTGGGGATAGGGGGAGTTACGTCGAAAAAGTGTGTGGTATTGGTTTTGCTTTTCTGTGCTTTTATCAGCGGTGTATTGGCGTATACCTTTTGATCATTCGGTGCTGTGATGGTTAATTGAAACGGAATCTTATATTGCGGTTCATCAAACACAGGGAATGCACGGCGCGCATCACTCATTTCAAATTGTGTAAATAGATAGGCTTTACCTTGATCTATGGTTTTATATAAGCCAACGCTTTGCTGATTATATGGGGCATCAAAATTGATAGTGAGCGTGTATTTACCCGGTTGTAACTGTTGGTCACAGTGCAGCCTTACCTTGCCTGTTTTCAGCATGGTATTGGATAAATCACACTCTGTATTGCCAATCAGTTTTGCAAGTTCAATAGCATAATCTAGACCATTAATTTCAATATAATGAGTTGCTTCTAGCACGCTTAGCTCTATGCGGCTGATACCACTAAAGGTATCTTTATTAGGGTCTAATGTGAGGTGTACTGATTGTGAGCTTGGCTTAGCGAGTGGTTCAATAATGTAATCATTGTCTTCACTGGCGTGCGCAGTCTGTATTGCTAAGCTAATAGCGAGGGCTAACAAGCGTTTATAAAACATGGTTGGGGGTCCTTAATTATTCTTGTTATTCGGTTACCTGAATACAGGTCTAAATATAAAAATTGTTATTACTACAGACTATCAGTTCACTCATAGACATGGAAGCGTATGGGTAATAGTCAGAGAGCTGTTTTTACTGACAGGCATGAAGTTAAGTAACCTCAGGTTTGGATAAGGGTTTTGGAATAGGAAGTGTTTTGAAAATAAACTTACGTACAATCCAATGATGATATTTTGTTCAATATCAAGGCGCTTTTATGCAGTAATAGCGGGCTATTATAAATGAAAGCAACGCCGAGAGTGAGAAAAATAGCTTTATTGGGCAAATTCGCTTATCCAGAGCTGAGGTTAAGTAGTAGAAAGAACCTTAGGTTAGTGATATTCGATAAGCTCGTCTAAACTAATGACATATCTCTTTAACAGAATGGGTTAGTATGCGCTTGAAAGTGCGTTTGATTGCGGTGTTACTGTTTACTTCTTTACTGCCGTTATTAGTTGTATTTGTATTGAGCATTACGCACAGCTCTGAACAAGCGCGTCGCTTAAGCATCCAAGGGGCGTTGGCGCAAGTAGGAAATGCCGCGGCGCTGTTTGAGCGATACTTTATTCAGCGTAAGTCAGAAATTGCGCTAATGGCGCGAGACCCTCGTATACAAAGCATGGATTTTGTCGCCATGCGACCTTTTTTGATTGAAGAAAAAAGTTTGCAAAACAGTGTATATGAGAAGTTTATCGTCGGTACCAAAGACGGTAGTTTTCATAATACGGAGGGAGGAAACCCTCATCAAAATATGAAACGGACGTTTGATGATAGTCAACCCTATTCGATGCAAAAAACCATTAAGAAACGGGATTATTGGAAAACAACGGTAGGTGAGAACGTTGATAACAAAGCAATGACGTTCGTTTCAGATCCGATGATTTCTTACACCACCGGCGTTCGGCAAATTGTGGTGAGTGCGAGTATTTTAAATAAAGAGCAAAAGGTAGTTGGATTGCTAGGTGGCAGTATCCCATGGCGAGAAGTTGACCGATTGGTATCATTGGTCCAATCACAAGTAATGACGCAGTTCGATAAAGAAGCACGTTTCATGTTGGTCTCGAATTATGGGTACTATATGTACCATTGGGATCCAAGTAAGGTGATACAACTTAAGCGTCATAATGATACTTGGGTATTAAATGAAATTGGAGAAAAGGTATCGGTAAGATTAAAAATAAATGAGGAGTCGAATGAAGCGATTAGGGCTTTGGGCCTAAAAATGCTCGCAGGTCACACTGGGGTTATTGAGCTTAATGATCCAGATAGTCATGAGCCACAACATGTATTTTTTGCCCAGATCCCAGCCGCTGGTTATAGCATAGCCGTAGCTGTACCCAATTCGGTTATTTTCGGGCCTGTTCAAGAGTTGAAAGAGCTTCTATGGGGCACCTTCATTGTGGTGCTTGTCATAATAATAGGCTTGGCGATAAAGTTATCAGCACAGATTTATGCACCAATACATAACTTGATTATGGCGTCTAAAGCACTTTCTGGAGGAGACTTTACTTACAAGTTGTCGAACTATAGAGAGGATGAATTAGGAGAGCTGAGTCGTGCATTTATGAAAATGCGTGATCAAGTGCACATGCGCGAAAATGAGTTAGAAAAGCATGTGAAAGAACGTACCCTTGCATTTGAGCAGGCAACAGAAGAAGCACAGCATGCGGTACTGATTAAAAGTCGTTTTTTAGCCAATATGAGCCATGAAATTCGAACACCATTGAATGGCCTACTGGGTATGCTTGAGTTATTACAAATGCAATCGACGCTGAGTGCAGAACAAATAAAATTATTAAATATGGGGACTACCTCGGGGCAGCATTTGTTATCTTTAGTGAATGATATATTGGATATTTCTAAGTTAGAAGAGGGCCAAGTAGAACTCGTCATTGAAGATTTTTTTGTTTCAGACATGTTAGATGAAATTTTAGTCATGTTAGCACCTTCTGCAGATCAGAAGTCACTTGAATTGGTCGTTAATTGTGATGCAAGCGTACCAAGCGAGATAAAAACAGACAAAGTTCGATTAAAGCAAGTCTTGGTAAACGTGATCAACAATGGGATTAAATTTACATCACAGGGGAGCGTGGAAGTACAGATATCTGCCAGCCAAGAAGCGACTCAGTGGCGCTTGCAATTCCGTGTGATAGATACAGGGATAGGGATTAAACCAGAGCAATTAGAACGGATCTTCCAACCATTTCAACAAGCTGATGACAGCACAACTCGAAAGTTTGGTGGCACAGGACTTGGGCTGAGTATTTGTCGAGAATTGGTCACATTGTTGGGGGGCGAAATCGCTATTCAGTCACAATATAGCAGTGGCACGCAAGTTACGTTTAACATTTCAGTGTTAGAAGGTGAAACGCGCATTAATAATGGCGTTTTATCCATTGCAGAGCAGCCTTTAGTAGGCAAAGTATTGGTTGCTGAGGACAACCCAATCAATCAGATGGTCATTAATGCAATGTTAAGTAAATTAGGGTTGGAGGTGTGTCTTGTTGAAGATGGAGGATTAGCGGTTGAACAACTGGAATTGGAAGCTTTTGATTTGATTTTGATGGATATGCATATGCCTAATTTAGATGGTATTGAGGCAACAAAACAGATCCGTCGAAGTCAAAAATGGCGAGGTCTCCCGATAATAGCCACCACAGCAAACGTTTTACCGCAAGATATAGCACTATGCTATAGCGCAGGAATGGATGATCATTTAGGTAAGCCATTACAAATCAATGAACTACGGAAGACGCTGGTCCGTTGGCTTCCTAAGTAGTAAAAACCTTTATATATTAATTGCTTTTAACCTAGAACAGCGTATGTGGGTTGAGTGGTTGTAATTAACCTCAGCTCTGGATAAGCGCATTTGCCCAATAAAGCTATTTTTCTCACTCTCGGCGTTGCTTTC
>NZ_JAGJEE010000006.1:0-251031 GCF_018100885.1 Pseudoalteromonas sp. MMG013
AAATAGCTTTATTGGGCAAATTCGCTTATCCAGAGCTGAGGTTACATACCTTAACTCTATTGTCAGATATTTTATCAAGCCACTAAAAAAGTGCACTAATTAGTTTACTTTTATTTGTTTTAGTGAAAAACTACACCGTATAGTTTACTTTGAGTGTGGTGATATGAGAATGTTGTGGATTGGACTGAGCATAATAATATGTGCGGTGATAGGAGGGTATAGTGTGAATAGTAATTTGGTCGCGAATGTCGAGGTAGAGCGCAAATCGGCTCAGTACGACGGTAAACAGTTCAATAACTTAGTGACTATTGCACCACAATCAATCAGTAAAACCCTCGGGATCGTAAAACGCTACATCACTGAAAACAGAGTCGATACAGAACCGACAAGTCGCCTCCCTATGGCAACGATTACAGCGGATTCGTTGGCAGCGCTCAGTAACGATAAAGTACATATTATCAAACTTGGTCACTCTTCGATTTTACTGAAGGTGAAAGGTGAATACTGGTTATTAGATCCGGTATTTTCAGAGCGAGCGTCACCTTTTAGTTTTTTGGGGCCAAAGCGCTTTCAACCAGCGCCGATATCCATAGCCGCATTACCGAATATAGATAAAGTTATTATTTCGCATAATCATTATGATCACTTAGATAAGGCGGCGGTTCGTGCGTTGGCACATAAAACCGCTCAGTTTTTGGTGCCGCTAGGGGTCGAAGGTGACTTAGCTGCGTGGGGAGTTGATAAGCAGAAGATAGTGGCGTTTGATTGGTGGCAAGAGCTAGAGACAAAAGACACTTTAGTCGCATTTACACCAACGCAGCATTTTTCAGGACGCGGCCTGAGTGATGCAAACACCACGCTATGGGGCTCTTGGGTTATAAAAACGGATAATGAAAGTCTCTATTTTAGCGGCGACTCGGGGTATTTTTCAGGGTTTAAAACCATCGGTGATAAATATGGTCCATTTGATTACACTTTACTCGAAACAGGTGCTTATGATGAGGATTGGGCGGACGTACACATGACCCCAGAACAATCAGTACAAGCGCATATTGATTTGCAAGGAAAGGTAATGATCCCTATTCACAATAGCACCTTCGACTTGGCATTTCATGCTTGGTATGAACCATTAGAGCGAGCACTGAGTGCCGCGGACAAACAGTCAGTTGTGCTAAATACACCGATTGTGGGAGAGGTGACCACCGTGGGATGTTGTGAGTCGCAAGAGACCCGCTGGTGGCATAGCTTATAAAAATGCTGAATGAATTGAATGTTTGAGCGCAGTGTGACAAGTACAACGATTGTCAGAAAGTTTGCAACTTCAGCATGTCCTACTAAAGTAAATTAATTGTAACTAGTGGTGTTTTTGCACTAGTTATGATTCATTGACAACAGTTAAGGACAGATAATGAAAATAACGACTCACATATTTACGATATTATTGATTACGCAGCTTAGCGTATTATTGGTGTGTAACAACGCCATTGCGGCTTCACACTTACCTATACTTGATTGGTTAAGTAAGCCACAAGAGATACTCCTGCCTCGCTCAGAGCGATTCACAATTGACGATTCGATTGAGATCATAACGGAGGATGGTTTACATCTAAAAGCCAATATATTTGTACCAACGCAGTTAGTTGAAAAAGCCCCTGCGGTGATATTCATTAATAGTTGGGCACTCAATGAGTACCAATATATTAAGCAAGCCGCTTATTTGGCTGAACGTGGATATATTGTACTGAGCTACGCAACGCGTGGCTTTGGTGGTTCTGAAGGTGTGGTGGATACCGCAGGACCCAACGATATTGCAGATTACAGCAGGGCAATTGATTTCCTCATTGATAACTATCCCGTCAATGAAAATGCGATTGGCACTGGTGGTATTTCGTATGGTTCAGGCATTAGTTTAATCGGTGCAGCGCACGACAGTCGGGTCAAAGCAGTGGCTGCGTTAAGTAGTTGGGGCAGTCTGGTTGATTCATTGTATGGCAATCAGTCACCGAGGCTGGCTTGGGGAGAAATATTAACCCTGTCTGGTCAGTTAACTGGCAATCTTGATGCCAATGTGCCACGTTACTGGGAGGCAATAAAGTCTCACGATGAAAGTACCTTACCGGAGGTCATTGATTGGGCATTAGTGCGCTCGCCCTCTGAATATATTGATAAGTTAAACGCCAATGGCACAGCCATATACTTAGCGAAAAGCTATGGCGATAATTTATTTCAGCCGAATAGTTTAATGACCCTATTTGAGCAATTAACCACCCCGAAATACATCGACTTGCTGCCAGGTACGCATGGTACGGCGGAGATTTTACCCGACCTACTGGGTATAGGAGAAAACCGAGTGTGGGAAAATGTATATCACTGGTTTGATATACATTTAAAGCAATTACCAAGTCAGTTACCCAGTGAAAAACCCATCAATATGAAAGTGAAGTTTAGCGATAATACCGATCAATTTACTTCTCTATCA
The DNA here is from genome assembly GCF_018100885.1 of Pseudoalteromonas sp. MMG013. NCBI lineage: Bacteria > Pseudomonadati > Pseudomonadota > Gammaproteobacteria > Alteromonadales > Pseudoalteromonadaceae > Pseudoalteromonas > Pseudoalteromonas sp. MMG013. Next base: position 2,480 of record NZ_JAGJEE010000006.1, read on the forward strand.
AGTTCAGAAATTGAGACTCAGCAGTATTTTTTACATCCCCGTACTTGGTTTGATAATGGCGACTTGGAGGTTACGCCATATGGTGCAGAAAGCAGTAAAGATAATACTTTAAATGCATGGGCGGGCACGCTATTTACCACCAGTATTCCTGTGCTCTCGCAACTATTGGAGCAATTGGACGTCCCAATTTACAGTAATATCTATGCTGCATCAGATATTCGCAGCATTTACTATCAATCGCCAAAGGCAGCTAAAACGATGAAGATCAGGGGGAACCCAGCGTTAAGCATCTATGTACAACCACATGCAACTCAGGCGCAAGTGGTCGCCTATTTGTACGATATGAATGTGTTTGGCGTTGCAAAGCTAATCACCCATGGTGTGTACACATTGCCAAAAGCAGCGGCTGGAGGGGTGACGAAACTTGAATTTGAAATGGCGACAACTGCGTATGACGTACCTGCGGGACATCGTGTGGTTTTAGCCATCGATACACAAGACCCACAATATAAAAAGCCTAATAGGCACAGTTACTATATGGATATTGAATATGGTAATGGCCGTGAAGGACAGTTAATGATCCCTTACGTTCGGTAAACATGAAATAAAGGCTCGTCATGAGCCTTTAGGTCTGGTTGGGAGTATTCTATGTTAAATGCAGGGAGGGAAAATAAAGCGCTCAAGCAAAGTATTAACGCTCAGTAATTATCCATTTAGAATGTGCTTTATGTGGCGCACCTGCGCGTGTTAATTGTGGTCTACTTTCATTTGGGTTATACCAAATATATTGTTGCCAATAGGTATTTTTGATGTTCCAAACCCCTCCTTGATAGATGAGCTCGTACGCTGCTTGATTTGGTGAATCCCATAACTTGGCATACCCCGAAGAAGCGCTGCTATAACTGAGAAATAAGCTAGGCGCTTGTTGGCTTCGAAAGTAATAAGCGTTGTCGTTTGCTGGGACTTTTATCCAAGTAACCTCGGATGTAGCGTGACCTGTTAGAGGCGCATTATTGGTTAAGTTTTGACTCGCCATTGCGCGTCCCGCACTGGCCGAACGAATGGTTACGGTTTTTCCTATATCAGCGGATATGTTGGGTGCCTGCCAGTTGCTTGGCGGGGTTTTCCAAGTCAACGATTTCCAGCGCCAGTGATACGGCATACTCATATAAGGGTCATTTAAATCACTGTAACCTGGCTGCGCTTCAATATTAAATAAACACTGACGACGCTCTTCATCAAGCTGTGCTACTCGCGCACTTTGGTCAGTAGTTCCCACATTGAGTTCGGCCATGCATGCCGCGAGGGTTTTGCCTTTACCACTATCATTGGGGGCTAAAACATAGGTATGGTCTCGGTGTTGTTGATTTTGATACCACGACAACATGGCTTGCTCATCAAACGATAGCCAGTTATTAACCAACTGTTGTGCTTCGAGTTTTGCATGACTTTCGCGTTGTGACATGTCGACCGCCATCGTTCGAATAAACGCAGCCCATAAGTCTTTACTGGCTTCTAATGCAACCAAAGCAACGGGCTTCATGTTACTGGCTTTATAAGTGTCCCAGCCAGATTGCCCCAGCGTTTGCTCTTTCCAAATAACATCACCGCTACTGAAATTTAAAACATCAGAAGTATTATGGGTATGTTGTTCAGCACCTTGTGAGCATAAGTAAGCTTTTACTTGCCATACTTTTTCGTAATTATCATCCGCTAAACGAACGGTATGTTCTGGGCTAAAAGAATCTTGAAATAAATGCACTGCGCGACCAAATAAAAAGTAATTATGATCAACTTCCGTATTGGCTGAGGTACCGCCCCCATCCCACACTTTCATACGCTTATCATTGGCCATCGCCGCATTAACAAAATGATTGATAAAACGTGCTTGTGCCCTGTATGCGGCATTAACCCCGCCTTGGCCACCAATATCATCATAACGACGCATGAAATGGTCTTGTTGTAAATCAGCCGGCTCTTGTGAAACAGCATTGAAACAATTTGGGCCTGTGGGATCGGTACTTGCGTTGGTGACATTAAAGCCTGCAATATCGACCCATCGTTCGCCCACTATTGCTGAGTAAACATCATCATATTTTGGTTGGTAACTGGTATTGTGATTAGCAGAGGCTTGAATTCGGCTGATTTCTTCTAATGCGTTGCTGATATCTATATTTTTAGCGAGGCCTTGCTGCCAATGTTGACGAGGATCATTTGGGTCTACATCTATAATGTGTTCCGCATCTAAGACTTCTAATGCAGCTGTACGGGTTAACCATTCGTGTCCCATTGGCATAATGCCGCCACCACCTAATTGCGTAAATGCACTTGCGGTTGTGGTGGTGAGCAAGATCAGACATGCACTGAGGTTTTTGATTTTCATACTATTCCTTTGAAATATTCAGCGTCAGACGCTGTAAGTACTTTTATTGTTGTCACATAAAAACAGCCGATAAGTTAATTTATTTATCTGTATTTTACAAATTTATTACGTTTTTATGAAAATAAATGTTATCAACTACGCAAATTTGAGTAATTTATCTGGGTTTAAATTTACTTTCTATATTGGAAAGTAGATGCTAGGATTAATTTAGTTTCCAGTGTGGAAAGAAAGTTGAGTAACCAAAGTGAGCATGAAAATGGAATTGGAAAATACAGATGTTAGTAAAGCGAAAGAAGCATTGGCCTTAATTGAAGCAACAGAGCAGCGTTTAGAAACCTTAGCACGATTTCCAATATGGCTTATTTTGCTATGTTCGATAAGTTATGGTTTGTTTACATTTGCTTATGCCAATATGGCCCATGACAACGAATGGGCATTGGCGGCGATGATGTTTTTTGCGGTATTTCTGGCTGCGGGTTATTTCGGCATAAATTACTTGAAGCGTAAAGGCATCAAATTATTGATGTTACCAAGGTCTACATTAGGTGGCGTTTACTTTATTGGATTGGGGGTGACGTTCGGTGTCATCATCACACTCTCTAGAGCTTATTTGTTAGAAGGGGTTATATGGTCTGCTTATGTGGGGAGTGCTGCAAATATGATGTTAATGGCGATAGCTCAGTATTGCTATCCATTAAATGAAGTAAGTGCAACGCGAGGCCCCAATGAATAACGCTGAGTTTGATAGGGTTATTCATGCGCCGATACGTTTACAAATTTGCGCTCTACTCGCTAATGTAAGTGAAATGGAGTTTCAACCGCTAAAAGCGCATTTAGAAGTCAGTGATTCGGTATTATCTAAGCACTTGAAGGTATTAGAGGAGTCTGATTATATTGACATTTCTAAACAACGAGCTGAAACAGGGCACAAACGCACTTGGCTGTCTTTGACGGCACTAGGTCGAAGTGCATATCAAGGGCATAAAGCCGCATTACATGCATTAATAGGTAATATAAGCCATTAATGCGATATTAAATTACTGGAATATGCCGTTTTTGTACAAAACCGAGTGCTTAATTTACGCTAAAGTAACCTCAGGTTTGGATAAGGGTTTTGGCATAGAAAATGTTTTGCAAACAAACTTACGTACAATCCAATGATGATATTTTGTTCAATATCAAGGCGCTTTTATGCAGTAATAGCGGGCTATTGCAAATGAAAGCAACGCCGAGAGTGAGTAAAATAGCTTTATTGGGCAAATTCGCTTATCCAGAGCTGAGGTTAAAGTTAATAACGGCACTGTGATATGTGCCATAGGTTCGTCGATCACATATGTTAATCGAGGCGAAATTTTAACGCGTCAATGGGGCGGTTAGGTATCATAATGAGAAATCACAATGAAAAAGCGCACTGAAATTGCTGATTTTGCATATGCTTCTGAATTAGGTGGTATCGAATTGCTGAATGCACAATACCAAAAACAGAACTTTTCTCGTCACAGCCATGAAGGGTATACAATTGGGGTGATTGAATCAGGAGCGCAACAGTTTTATCGCACGGGCGGCAATCATATTGCACCTCAACACAGTATTATTTTAGTGAATGCTGATGAAGTGCACAATGGTTGCTCCGCCACTGAGTCTGGTTGGGCATATCAAGCAATGTATCCAACACCGCACGTTTTTGAAGCCATCAGTGAAGAGTTAGGTACTGGCCGTGGCGCACCTTACTTTCCAGATGCGGTCGTTTATGACCCTTACTTAGCAAATTTATTGAGAGCCATGTTTACCACGCTAGGTGAGTCGGATAATCGTTTGGTGAGAGAGTCTTTGATTTATTCGTCACTCATTAAGTTGGTAGTTAGGCACAGTAAATCACTCGATAAGGGGTTACCGCTGAGCCGTGCAAATGTGTCACTGGGACTGGTAAAGCAGTTCTTAGATGAGCATCCTGACTCAGATGTATCTTTACGAGAACTGTCGGGGTTAGCAGGAGTGAGTGCGTGCCATTTGTTAAGAGCGTTTCAAAAACAGTTTGGTTTGCCGCCACACAAGTATCAAATTCAAGCGCGGCTTAGAATGGCAAAAAGACTCTTACGGCAGGGCCGCAATCAACTGGATGTTGCACTAACATGTGGTTTTCATGATCAAAGTCATTTTCATCGGCATTTTAAGCGGATGATGGGCGTGACACCAGGCCATTATGCCAAGGCGGTTGCGAGCAATAACGTACAAGTTATTTGTTAGCAATTGTTTTAGGATATTTACATGATTTTTTTCAGGTAAATAATGATGCATAGAGTAGGGTCTACAATTCGAATATCATCAAGCACAGGCCATTATAATGCCCTTTTTCGTGGCGCATTGGCTGTTTTCCCGTTGGCACTGGCGGTGGTGCCTTGGGGTATACTCGCAGGCTCATACGCCATTGAAGTGGGTTTAACTTGGTATACAGCGCAGGCTATGTCGGCTTTTGTTTTTGCCGGAGCTGCACAACTTGCGGCATTAGGCTTAATAGCATCAGGCATTGGTGCTCTTGGGGTTTTACTTACGACGACTTTGATCACCTCTCGACATGTATTATATAGCTTGTCATTACGCCCGACATGGCAAGGGTTGCCGATGCGCTGGCGTATTACACTTGGTTTTTTATTGACCGATGAATTGTTTGCCATTGTTATGTCAGATAAGTTTAAAGCGTTAAAAACGGATCCTTGGTTTGCTTTAGGGGCTGGAGGATTTTTTTACCTGTCATGGAATCTCGCAACGGCGCTCGGTACTGTACTTGGCTCGTCAATGCCACAGCTGCATACTTTAGGCTTAGACTTTGCAATTGTCGCTACTTTTATTGCGTTAATAGTGCCCAGTATTAAAACGCCAGCCGTGTTGGTATGTGTGTCTGTGGCAACGTATACCGCAATGCTTTTTGCGCTTTGGCAATGGCAAGTCGGTTTATTATTATCAGCCGTATTAGGCATGCTTGCTGGATATATGACGGAATGTTTATACGGTGGTGATACCAAGGAGGCATTATGAGTTGGTTTGTATTGTTGGGTATGGCTGTGATTATCTTTATGAGTCGCTATGTTTTTTTGGAGCCTAAATTACCTATGGTACTTGGCCCTCACTTACAAAGGTTACTCACATATTCAGCACCTGCGGTATTAAGTGCGATTGTTGCACCGTTAATTTTTATTGAGGGTGAACAATTACATATTGGTTTGCAAAATCGTTATTTTGTTGGGGCGATAATTGCTTGCTTATTGATAGTGGTGACGCGTAATACTTTATTAACCGTGCTTGTTAGTATGGGGTTGTTTTTCTTTGCTTTGTAACCATCACGACAAAGATGAAAAAGTAGCATAGCAATGAGCTGCTACAATACTGTGTAGCAGCTCATTGACTCGTTACAATTTTACTTTTACATATTCACCTGGGGCATCATAAATTCCTGGGGTATCTTGGGTATGTGTTATTCTTGCGGGGACTTTCTCACTGTTGTGGCTGGTTACCCATTTTTGCCAATGAGTCCACCAAGAGCCTTTGTTGTGCTTTGCTTTATCAAACCACTGTTGAGGCTCGCCCGATACGTCAGGACCAAACCAATAACCATACTTATTTGCTTGTGGTGGGTTAATTACCCCAGCAATATGACCGGATTCACCCAGAACAAAGGTGATATTTTTGCTGGTTTGTTGTGCGCCTTTAAAGGTACCTTGCCACAGTGCAATATGGTCGTCTCTGGTCGATAGCACATAAAGTGGTTGTTTAATTTTGCTTAAGTCGATTTTAGTTCCACGAATACTGACTTGCTTTTCACCAATAAGTTTATTTTCTAAATACAACTCTCGGAGCATAAAGTTGTGACTTTTGGCGGTGAGATTGGTGCTATCGCTATTCCAATACAGTAAGTCCATACTCATGGGGGCTTTGCCCTTGAGGTAATTATTAACGTAATAATTCCAATACAAACTATTCTCTCTGAGCATACTGAAGGAAGTTCCCAGCATGTGTCCGTGCATAATACCATTTTGTGTGTTGTATGCTTCTAATGCTGTAACGGTCGGTTCGTTGACAAAAACCCCGAGTTCACCTGGTTGAGAAAAGTCCAATAACGTGGTCAGTAAGGTGGCACTTTTTATTCTTTGTTTCATGCGTTTTGATACGAAGTAGGCCATGGCTGTGGCTAACAAAGTACCGCCAATGCAATAGCCAATAGCGTTTATATCACTTTCGCCAGTGTGTTTTTCAACCGCATCGACCGCAGCGATGACCCCATCTACGACATAATCTTCGAAGCCAATATCTTTCATACTAACATCTGGATTTTTCCACGACATCATGAAGACGGTGTGACCTTGATCAACGGCCCATTTGACCATTGAGTTATTACTTTGTAGGTCGAGAATATAGTATTTGTTAACAAAGGGCGGTACGAACAAGAGTGGGGCTTGGTATACGTCGTCGCTGCTGGCGTTGTATTGAATGAGTTCAAATAAATGATTTTGGAAAACAACACGCCCAGGCGTTGTCGCCAAGTCTGTACCCAGCTCAAAAGCGCTTTCATCCGTCATGCTGATCCGCAGCATGTCCCCACCTTTTTCTAAATCTTTTTTGAATAACTCGAAGCCATCAATGAGGTTTTGACCATTAGAATCAAGGGTGAGTTTTAGTAGCTCGGGATTCGTCGAAATGAAGTTGGAAGGCGACAATGAGTTGACTGTTTGACGCGCAAAAAACTCTAACCGCTCTTTTAATTTATCGTCAAGTCCAGGGGTTTCGCGGATAGAGCTCAGTAGCGATTGTCCGAATAGTAAATAGCTTTGTTTAATATAATTAAACCAAGGGTTTTCTTGCCATTCATCGGCTTTAAAGCGTCTATCTCCACGCTCTTCGGTAACGGGGTCTTTGGTGTCAGCCATTTCTGTAGGTGCGAACGTTTGCTGAATGATCTGTAGCTGGTTTTGCCACCAATCTAGCTGGTTTTGTTGCATGGCTTCAGGTTTTTTTATTATGGCGTCTAACCATGCGCTGAAATCACGGTTACTTTGTTCTGAGAGTGCTTTTTGCACAGGATTATCATTAAACAATGAATTATTGAATGCAGTATACATGTCTTGATTGTATTGCCACCACGCATTCAGGGTTTGGTTTAGATCTTTATCTTGGGTATCCATTACGGTCATCCTAATGGCATTGGTTAATATCAATAACAACAAGGAGTAGGTGCGCTTTTGAGTTAGATGTTATAACTCAACAACAGTGTTATACGCACCTCAAGTTGTCGAATAATTCCACGGTATCACTGTGTTGTGTAATTACTCGATGAATGCTTAAGCTGGCGTTTGAGCCGCTTGAAGGTTTTCTTTAGTCAACGTTTCTAGGTTATCTTTGAACTCTTGACCTAGTTGCGATAATTTTTGGCCATCTTCAATCATTTGCTGACTGATGTTATTCAATACGGTAACTTGGCTTGCATTAAAATCAACCAAAGATTTTGCATCTTTTACATCGGCCGCTGCTTTAACCTGTGCCACTGACGTATTCGAAAAGTTTTGTACTGCATTGACTTGAATATTTGCAAGTTGTTCAATGTTTTGTGCAACCAGTTGGTTGAACTTAAGTACAGGTGAAAGGAACTTTTCGTTTTGCTCTGAAAATGTTTTAAGTAGATCTGTGTACATGATTGCTGGTCCTTTTAACGTTCATTAATTGATACTGCATGTGTTATCTGCGTGAGGCCATTTTTGGCTTCACCAAGATTTAGTTCATGTATAAACCGCCGTTAAGCGCAAGCGTTTCACCGGTAATATAAGCCGCTTTTTCTGATGCTAAATATACAACAGCATGAGCGACTTCATCTGGAGAAGCCAGACGCTGCATTGGGACTTGTGCTTTAATGTTATCTAATACGTCTTGGCGCATTGCGGCAACCATGGGCGTTTCGGTATAACCCGGTGCGACCACGTTTACGGTCACGCCAGCTCTGGCGCCTTCATAGGCTAATGATTTGGTAAATCCGATCATACCGGCTTTTGCCGCGGCGTAGTTTGCTTGGCCAAATTGGCCTTTTTGCCCATTAACACTGGAGATGTTGACTATTCGGCCATATTTGTTGGCACACATGTGTGCAAACAATGGGTGCGTCATATTAAAGAGCGCATTGAGGTTCGTGTTAATTACTTCGCTCCATTGCGTATGTGACATTTTTTTAAATGAGGTGTCGCGGGTGATCCCTGCGTTGTTAACCAATACATCAATACGGCCACGTTCAACAATGACTTCTGTAAGTTGTGTTTCACATGCTTGTACATTGGTCACATCTAAAAAAAGTGCTTTGACCTGATTAGGGTTGATCTGAGTTTGATTTAACCAAGCATCATAGTCAGCCTGCGAGCGACGTTCACTTGCGACTGCGATGACAAAATAATTGGCGTTAGCGAGCTGTTTAGCAATGGCGGTTCCAATGCCACCAAATGCGCCTGTGACGATGGCTGTTTGTTGGTTTTCCATAGTGATACTCCGTATCTGTTGTAGCAAATTAACTGCAAACCTTCACTACGTTTTCTAATCCGCATTAAGCAAAATTAGAAAGGTTTAAAGTGATACCGTCATTGTTCACCTTGAGTATGACGCTCAAGTAACAAAAGGATGTCATTTTTTATACACGTAGCTATAACTGCCTATAAACGTAATCCAAATCAGGAAAAATACACTATTCGGCAAACTTATGACTGATATAAATGTTAATTATTTGTAAGTCTTGTTTTTGGAGTAAAAAGTCTAACGTGTCGGTTAGACTTGGGCGTAATTATTCACATTGTGCAGCTGGGAAGTTATCTACCTGTTCATTGATATGAATTTGATAACTGTTGCCGTTAATTGCAGTGGTACCATAATGACCTGCATCTTCGCCGATAGTGAAGCTTTGTAACGGATTTAATCCCGCGTTTATAAAGGCTTGTGCATCCGTTTTAGCATTGCCATAGGCCCTAACAATATTGAGTCCTTTAGCCTTTAGCTGATTGATTTGTTGTGTTTTATATTCAGCGGTACGAAACAGACTGGTTTCGTTGGTTAACGAGGTACGTAGATACCCTTGGGGCAAATTCATCCAAGATAGCCAACTGCGCGTGCCTTTGGCATACCAATATACGCGTGCAGTTAAATAAACAGGTTGATAGCCAAGGTCTATGTATCGACGGACTAGGGCATAAGCAGCTTCTTTTGGGTCTGCGTACTTAATGCCTGTATAGTCGCCGATTTGTTCTGCGTCAGACTCAGTTAATGTTCCATCTATGTCAAATAATATCGCAGGGGTATTTGGTTCAACAACGGTAATAAAACCTTGTGTGCCAGTGCCATCGGCGGGAACAGCAGCATATATGCGATATTGACCGGCAGTAAGGGGTGGTATAGTGATACTGGCTTTTCCATCTCGGTTTGTTGTTGCTTGAGTTACAAATTGCCACGCTGAATCATGTTCACCTCGCAAATAAAAGTTAACGGTTTCAAACTCTAAGTCTTTATGGGCTATGCTGCCGTAATCGAACTTAGCAGTCACCGTAATAGGTTGGCCATATGCAGCAATTTCATCATGGATCATATGATAGTTTGGTAGCCAGGTTATAAAACGATTTAATGTGTTTTGATAAGGGGCACGGTCAAAGCTTGGCGGGGCAATAATGTGCTCCATGATCTCAGGCTGTGGGCATTTAGGGAGCGCATGTGCTGGCATTGAGCTAAGGATCAATGTACTTAGAAGGCATATTCTTTTCATTATTCTTCCTTTATTTTACTGGGAAATAAAGTTTAGAATAAATACTCAATGTTGCAATTTTGTTATTTTTGATGCTTTTAAACTAAATTGACAGGCAAACACTTTATTGTGTTCAAAACGAAGAATGAATGAAGAGCCAGTCATTCTCCGAGGGCTAAAAGTTTAAACAGATTTGAATTGCAATTGAACTAGTCGCTGATAAAGTTCACAGTTTTGCATTAACTCATGATGACTGCCTATCTCTACAAGCTTTCCGGCCTCTAATACGGCTATTTTATCGGCATGCTGGATAGTTGAAAGGCGATGGGCGATGATAACCGTTGTGCGATTATGCATTAGCGTATCTAACGCTTGCTGTACATGATATTCACTTTCACTGTCGAGAGCACTGGTTGCTTCATCAAGCAGTAGGATGTGTGGGTCTTTTAGAATTGCTCTGGCAATCGCAATGCGTTGTTTTTGACCGCCCGATAATCGCACGCCACGTTCGCCTAAAAAGCTACGATATCCATCAGGTAATTCCATAATAAAATCATGTGCGTGGGCTTTTTTTGCTGCTTCGATTACTTGCTCATCAGTGGCGAGAGGGTTGCCATAGCGAATATTATGCATAACATCGCTGCTAAAGAGTGCGGGTTGTTGTGGCACTATGGCCATTTGCTGTCGTAAGTCTTGTGGTGTAATGCTTCGAATATCGACACCTCCTAGCAAGATTTCCCCTGATTGTGGGTCATAGAAGCGCTGAATGAGTTCAAATAATGTACTTTTACCAGCTCCAGAGGGCCCTACGAGTGCTAATACCTTGCCTTGTTCAATGATTAAATTCAATTTATCGGCAGCGGCCTGATTGGGACGAGATGGGTAATGGAAGCTAACCTCTTTTAGGATGAGTTGCGCAGGTAAAGAGGCTGCAATAACATGGTGATTTGTTGGTGCCTGAATTAGGCTTTTTGCTTGTAAGATCTCAATCAAACGCTCGGTCGCGCCTGCGGCGCGCTGTAATTCACCAATCACTTCAGAAATGGTGGCTAAAGACGATGCAACTAAAATGGCATAGAAAACAAAAGCACCGAGATCGCCACCACTCATATGACCTGCAATCACATCACTGCCGCCGACCCACAGCATACAGGTGATCGCACCAAAGACGATAACAATGACGCCAGCAATGAGCGTGGCTCGCTGCTGAATACGACGGCGACCAATGGTAAAAGCCTGTTCAACTTCATCTTTAAATGATTGCTTTTCTTGAGGTTCTTGAGTATAGCTTTGCACTGTTTTGATATGCTCAATGGCTTCACCTGCATAGCTGCCAACATCAGACATTGAGTCTTGACTTTGCCTAGATAGCGTTCGTACTTTTCTCCCATAAAACAAAATAGGGATGAGAATGAAAGGGACTGCGCACAATACCACAAGGGTTAATTTAATATTTGTGGCGAATAGCATAAATAACGCACCAATCAGCATTAAAGCACTGCGAATAGCCATTGATAACGACGAGCCAATAATACTTTGTAGTAGAGTTGTATCTGTGGTTAAACGAGACATGATGTCGCCGCTTTTGGTGGTTTCAAAATAGCTGGGATGTAACGAAATAACATGATTAAACACCGCCAAGCGAATGTCAGCACTGACTCTCTCACCGATCCAAGAAACCAAATAAAAGCGTAGATAGGTGCCGGCGGAAATTAGTACGGTAATAACTAAAATAAATTGTACTGCGCGTTCCAATTGTTCTAGCGACTGCTCCGCAAAACCTTGATCGATTAACATTCTCACGCCTTGGCCAATTGATAGGGTCAACCCTGCTGTGAGAATGAGTGCCGCTGTTGCCAAGGCTACGCGCGCGAAATAAGGGCGAACAAAACGTTTTAATTCTAGCAAAATAGAGAGCTTTTTATTGCTTGATTTTTTGCTGTTGTCTGTAAGTGGATCAGTTTGCACGTGTGCGTTCCTAAAATTAGGGGGGGAGTTTAGGCGTAATACAGCCTGCTCGTATATTTGCGGGTCGTTGTAATGCCTTTTATAGAAACTTTATGGCGAGAGTGCAACTGAGACAACCCTGATTTTCTGTAACATTTTATAATGTCGTCAACATATTGGACGCCTTACACATTTGATGGTTTTTTTGACAACGAGAAAAATACAAAATACTGGCATTCCTAGTAATTAAAATGGGTAAATATGATGCTCAATAGTATTTAATGTTTAAATAATTATTCTTTAAGGTTAAATTTTTATTGCAAAGTAAATTTCCTTACGGTAGCTTGTACCTAAAATAACCGTTCCTTATTTAGATAAATATATAGGAAGGGCAAGAAAAAGGACCACCTCCTGCACAGCGGATGCGCCATAACAATAATAATTTGCACGAAGGAAGTTCATAATGAGTAACAAGTTTAAAATCAGCGCAGTGGCATTATCACTAATAGCAGCCAGCAGTGTGTCAAGTCTAGCGTATGCAGAACAGACCTATATCGTCAAAATGAATACCGGGTTACAAACGCATAATCAGGATATATCAAGTCAGTCACAACACCGTATTAATGATGCTATTAGTAATAATGTTGTTGAAACGCTAGTCTCAACCGTTTCAGAACAAGTTGTTACTATGGTATTGAGTGAAGAGCAAGTTGCATTGATGACAGCCTCAGATCAATTTGTTTATATTGAAGAAGACTTTGAATACACGCCTTTCTCATCAACTCAAATAAGCCCATATGGTATTGGCCAAGTACAAGCAAATTTGGTATCTGACGCAAATGTTGATCAGGTGAAAGTATGTGTTATCGACTCAGGTTATGACTTAGGCCACCCTGATTTACCGCAAAATGCAACAGGCTTTGCGGATGCTGCGGTTGGCTTATGGTACAAAGATGGATCTGGACATGGCACCCATGTTGCTGGATCTATCGCTGCTATTAATAATAGTGTAGGTGTTGTTGGTGTGTTACCGAGTGACAAAGTGGGTATTCACGCGGTTCGAGTATTTGATGATGAAGGCAAACAGGGCCTTAACTCTCGAATTGGTCGCGCAGTAGATAATTGTGTAGAACACGGTGCGAATGTCATTAATATGAGTCTAGGTGGCGCATCAAAAAGCCAATACTTGGAAGAACGTCTAAATGCGGCCTATGATCAAGGTGTGTTGATTATTGCTGCAGCTGGTAACGGTGGTGATGCGACCTTAAGTTATCCAGCAAGTTATGATAGCGTTGTATCGGTGGCCAATATCGATAAAGACCGCAATAAAAACGATTCATCACAATTTAATGCACAAGTTGAAATTTCAGGTCCAGGTACGGATGTTTTATCTACAGTACCAAGGGGTACTGGTATCGTTGCGGGTGTCACAGTTCAAGGTGCTGGCGCATTCGAAGCGGCGGGTATGACGCATTCAGTTGAGGGTAAACTGAGCGCTGAATTGGCTGATTGTGGCCAAGCGCTTACGACCTGTACAGCGCCTGCAAAAATTTGCTTAATTGAACGAGGCGGGGCTACATTCGCGAAAAAAGCGCAAAACTGTGAAGCAGGTGGTGGTGTTGCAGCACTGGTATACAATAACGCCGCAGGATCTTTTGGTGGAACATTAGGCGATGCTAATCATGGTGTGACAATCCCCGTGCTAGCGTTGACGCAAGTAACAGGTAACAGTTTAAAAGCCCACCTTTCAAAACAAGTTACGGCTCAGCTAGAGAGTATTTCAGATTACGATGTTAAATCGGGTACTTCAATGGCAAGCCCACATGTCGCGGGTGTCGCAGCGCTTGTTTGGAGTAATCATAGTCAATGTACTAACGTTGAAATTAGAAACGCACTGAATGCCACGGCCATTGATTTAGGTGATGCAGGACGAGATCATTTATTTGGTTATGGTTTAGTGCAAGCGAAGGCCGCAGCAGATTATTTAACGCAAAATGGCTGTGCGGGAACCATTCAAAACCAAGTGCCAATTGCGCAGTTTAATAGCCAATGTACAGGTTTAAGTTGTTCATTTGATGCAAGTGGCAGCCGAGATACTGATGGCACAATATCACGCTTTGATTGGATTATTAATGGTCAAAATGTAGTAGGCAAGCAAGCCAGTCATACTTTCCCCCAAGCTGGCACTTACTCGGTTAAACTCACAGTGACAGATAATGAGGGCGCGACAGCCAACTTTAATAAAGCGGTGACCGTAACAGAGGGAAATGTGAGTGAAGGGTGTGATGGTATTACAGCTTGGTCAGCTAATAAAACATATACCAAGGCTGGCACACTGGTTTCATATAATGGTAAAAAATATAGCAACAACTGGTGGCACAGCAATAAGAACCCAGAGCAAAACTCTAATGTGGGTAATAATTGGAAAGTGTGGACAGATTTAGGTCTATGTAAATAAGCGATGATTTTTTAGTATCGACTTTATTGTTAATCAAAGCCTTTATGGTAGACCCATAAAGGCTTTTTTGATCACAATATGTATTTAGTGTTTAAAAACAGTGCCTTCTTTCATTACAAAGCGGACGTTTTCAAGCGTGCTGATATCGCGAAGTGGGTTATCATCTACAGCGATAATATCAGCAATAAAATCGGCTTTGATTTGCCCTACATTATTGAGCTTAAGCAAAGCAGCACTATGAATTGTTGACGACTGAATTGCTTGCAATGGGGTCATGCCAAATTTAACCATGCGTGAAAATTGTTTGGCATTGTCGCCATGAGGGTAAATTGCAGCATCTGAGCCAAACACCATTTTTACACCTGCGTTGACAGCTTTCGTAAAACTCTCGCGTTGTGCTTTTGAGACAAGTTTCTCTTTATTAATATTCTCTTGTGGAACACCATTGGCTTCACCAAATGCCAGTGTATATTCGGTGTTGTAAATGTCACAGGATAAATAAGTGCCATGTTTAAGTGCTAACTGAATGGCTTCTTTATCCATAAAGCTACAATGTTCTATACTGTCTATGCCGGCACGGATAGCGGCTTTGATACCACTGGTGCCATGAGCATGTGCTGCGATCACTAGACCTCTCAAATGTGCTTCGTCAGCCGCAGCTTTAAGTTCTTGTTCGCTAAACTGTTGTACGCCAACCTTAGTGCCTTTTGAAAATACTCCACCTGTTGCACAAATTTTTATTGTATTAGCGCCATATTTAATATTTTCTCGTACTTTCGCACGCACAGCCCAAGGGCCATCGGCAACGCCTGCGGAGAGAGATTTTTTTTCAGGGGCACTAAAATTATCATCACAGTGTCCCCCTGTAATTGAAATAGAATGCCCGGCGCTAAAAATACGTGGACCAGGGATCTCTTTCGCGTTGATCCCATCACGCGTAGCAATGACGCTATATCCTGACGCGCCCAAATTACGTACCGTTGTAAACCCGGCTAGTAATGTGGTTTTCGCATTTTTGACGGCTTTAACTGTTTGGCGTGGAATGGAGTAATTTCGAGATGCTAAAAAGTTATCGGCAGCATCTGACGTAAGATGAACATGCATATCCATCAAGCCCGGTAGCAAAATTTTATTTGGTAGGTTGATGGTCAGCGCACCTTTTGGTGGGCGCAGTTGTCCGTTTGTTGTGATGCGTACAATTTTGTCGTCTTTAATAAGTAATGTGGGGTTATTAATGAGTTGTCCAGTGTGTACATCGAGGTAAGCTTTTGCGGTTAATAAGGTTGTTTGAGCGTAAGCTGATGATGCGTAGGCGAGGGCACATGCAAGTATGGCGTATGTTGATTTCATAGTGTTTTTTCTTATCCGGTTGTCTACTTATTGACAGTATAGAGTAAGTCAAAATACCAAGCCAAAGGGTACACGTTAAATGCCCTGATTAATCGGATACTTGGGCTGGATATTTTGCCGCGCTTTTGGGGTATTGTTGTTTTATTCGTATTAACTCAGCCTGCACATCATCCGTTACCGTTATAGCAGGGAGTATCACAAATGTTTTTGAACGATAGTCAATGAGCATAGGTACAATGGGGACGTTGGCTGAATGTGCCATATAAATAAACCCCGTTTTCCATTGTTGGGTATATTTACGAGTCCCTTCAGGGGCTAAGCCTAAGATTAATGCATCTTGTTCATGAAAAATGCGGGTAGCTTGATTAACGATACCATTGGTCGTTCTTCTATCAACAGGGATCCCACCCATTTTTTTTAGAATATAGGCAAATGGTCCAACAAAAATACTGTGTTTTCCAAGGAATTTCACTTGGAGTCCGAGTTTAAATTTAACTGCAATGGCTATGACAAAATCCCAGTTAGACGTATGGGGCGCAACCGCGGCAATAAATTTTGCTGACTGTGGAAACTCCCCTGTCACTTGCCAGCCAAAAGCTTTTAATGTGAGCGAACCAATTAACTGCCCAAAACGGTTATTTGTACGAGGGACTTCTTTCGGGATTTGATGTTGTCTAAGTGGGTGCTGCATATTGCAACCTTCTTTTCTTTGCACTGTAGCATAATATCAAACCTTATTAATTGGGTTTTTTCATACCAATGATAATGTTGGTAATATCAAGTAAATAGACATCTTCAACTAACCCAATGACATCATTCCAACGAGGGTTGAACTCATTATTTTCCCAACGGCGCAAAGTGCGTTCTTCAATGCCGTAGTTTGCGGCAGACTCGGCTTGGGTATAGCCTCGACTTTTACGAGCAAACTTAAGGATATCTGATCCGCGAGGTGTACGATTAATTCTTGCTGGTGCACTTTTTTGCATAATTTATATTCTCCTTCATTTATTACGCATTAATGTATTTATAGTATGAAAGTTGCTATAAATAGGTGTATAATGCAGCATTAAATACGCATCTAGTTGTTACTCTCTTTATGTAAACATCAGTTGGTTGCGTATTTTTTTAAATTATAGTTTTAAAAATTACGCATTACAAATGTTATTTTTAATTTTTTGAGCCTTGTTTTTTTCTTATAGGCGCATAAATTCATTTTTTGTTATTTGATTTTTTAGAAGGCCTAACTTACATGACTGAAAATTATAATGAAAATAGTTGTGGTGATGAGCATCAGCATGCGTCATTTGCCACGCGTGTCGAGCAAGCAATCAAACCTGATAGTATACGCACGTTTGCGTCAAAAATAGGTGTTTCGGAAGGTACTTTGCGTAGAATTTTAAAGGGCGAAGACCCTAAGTTAAGTATTACTGAACGTATTGCGCGAGAATCAAACACAGACTTCCTATGGTTAGTAAAAGGAGAAGGCGAGCAAAGTCAAGATAGTTTGGTTTCTCCATTATTAAGTCAAAGTGTCGTGAATGTTGATGAGTTCCAAGAAAAGTTTGTACTGGTTCCGGGTTATCATATTTCAGTCAGTACTGGATATGGTGCATTTAACGATGCAGCGTTAGTTGAGCGACACTTAGCTTTTCGTAAGAAGTGGATTGATTATAAAAACCTAGATAAGAGTCAATTAGCCGTTGTGTTTGCAAAAGGTGATTCTATGGAGCCGACCATACATAACAACAACACAATTTTGGTTGATCTATCAGACAAGAAACTCAGTGAAGGGCTTATTTATGTGGTGCGCTTAGGTGAAGAGCTTTATGCGAAACGTTTGCAGCAATATATTGATGGCTCTGTACGCCTTATTAGTGATAACAAAGAGTATGTGGAGCAACATGTGCAAGCGCATGAACTCGATCAGCTAGAGATCATTGGCAAGGTGGTTTGGATTGGGAAGGATTTAGCGTAGCGTGAGCAGCCGTAGGCGAATATATATCTTATTCAAAAGTGTATTATGAAGGAGAAAATGGCATGGACGATTTTTATTGTGAACAAGTACTGAGTAATAAAGTATCCGTTGATATTGTCATGGAAACGAGCGATGTGCTGGCGTTCCACCATACTCGGGCATTTTGGCCTGTACATATCGTGGTTATACCCAAAGCTCATGTGCCATCTTTAACCGATTTAGGTGAGCACGACGTATCGATTGTTCACAAAATTATGGCTGTGGTAACGCAAGTCGCTCAGCAAGTTGAGGCGCAGCACGGTGCATGTCGAGTATTAACGAATTTAGGTAACTACCAAGATTCAAAGCATTTACATTTTCATGTTAATTATGGTGAACCCATTACGACACGTTGATGTCAACGACTTCAACCGCGCAGTTCCTGCCTTGTTTTTTTGCTTGATATAGCCCGATATCGAGTGCGCTATAAATTGAAGCAAATTTGGTATGCTCAAGTCCGTTAGTTGCATAGTAAGCGAAACTAGCAGTGACTGTAATGGAAGTATGATCGGCTAATGTTACAGGTTGACTACTTAGCGTCTGCCTTGCACTTTCAACGATATTCAAAATGTTTGTTTTTTTAATGTGTGGAATAAAGACAACGAACTCCTCTCCACCTATCCTAGAAATAAAGTGAGGTTGTGTGATGGCCTTTTTTATAGTGTGACAACACTGAATTAAAGTTTGGTCACCTGCTGGATGTCCATATGTGTCATTAATTTTTTTGAAGTGGTCTAAATCGAGTAGTATTAGTGCGTGAGCGTATTCTGACTCGATAGGTGCAGCATATTTAGACAGTGCTTTATACATGGCTGCACGGTTGAATGCGCCAGTTAAAGTATCATGTTCTGCTAAATAGCGCTGTTTATTACGTGAACGCCAGACAAATATGACAATTAAAGTAATACAAGCTATCGTCAGCCAGAGCCGATACTGATTGTATTGCAACTGCTGTATTTTATGTGTTTGTTGTAGGTTTTTTTGTTCAAGGCGAATCGTTTTCAATTCAGCTTTTGACATTTTTAGTTCTGCTTGAACGGCAATTAACGCTTGCTGATTTTGGCTTTTAGCATGTGTTTTCTCCAAAGCAATGTATTTCTCTTGAAATAAGTAAGCTTGCTCGAACTGGTTCAGTTTGGCATGAATTTGTATGATCACCCCAAGGGCACTCAATTGATGTGTAATGTCATTCCCTTTTTTAATTAACTGTAGTGACCATGTCGCGGCTTTTAATGCCCAGTCATACTGTTGCAATTGTAGATGTGTTTTGGCGAGTGTTAAGTGGGTATCAAATAGCAATGTAGCGTGCTGTTCTGCATCAAGTATATTCAATGTGTCGATTAGCAAGGTTAATGCTTGGCTTGGTTCTTCGTACGCTAAGTGTAATTTTGCTAATTGGATATTACTATTGGCTACGCCATAATTATTGTTTAGCTTCGTAAATGTGCGTTGAGCGCTGAGTAGTAGAGATGAGGCTTGCTCAAAAGCTAAGTTTTTCCGATACGCAATACCAAGATTTAATTGGGTGAGTGCTATTTTTTGTTGGTTATTCGCTAATGTGCGTAACTCTAATGCATTTTTAAAGTGCGTGATTGCATTATCATATTGCCCCATATCCATTAGAGTTAACCCTATATTATTAAAGGTGACCGCTTGCCTTGAAGGGTTAGGGCGAGTGCCTAAGATTTTTTTGTACAAGGTTAACGCTTTATTGTGATACCCATGCTGATTCGCAACAATCGCAGATAAGTTCCAACGATACTTTGGATCTATTATCGGTTTATCTATCGCTTCCGCTAAGGCATTCATTTTATCAAGATGTCGCGTAATACTATGATAGTTGCCTTTTTTAATGTGATCCCAAACGATGTGTTGCAATACCAGTGATGCCAACTCTTGGTGCGTTTTTTCATTGATGAGGTTTTGCACTTCCTTGAACTTACTCTCACTGAGTTGGTGTTTATTCTGCATTGATGCTTGTATTGCGTGTAATAAGCGTTGCTCTACCTCAGTAAGTGGGGAGTGTGGCTCAAGGTGAATTAATAGCGGCTTTGATAATTGCTCGGCGAGCTTTACAGCAACCGTTGTTAAGTATATTCGCTCTAACCCTGGTTGCATTGTACGGTGTTGTTGCACGAGTGTTTCAAGAGTGTCTTGTGGCGATTGGCTGAGAGTTTGTTCGTATTGACTGAACCAGTTAGGGATAGATGCTTGCGTGCTCAGAGGTAATAAGCTGATAACAATACATAGGAAAAAGAATAAAACTTTCATAAATAGCAGCACAAGTTAGTTGAATACGTTTAAGCGCTTCCGTGTGCCAGCAAGCGTGCCATTCTAGCATAAATACAAAAATAAAATATGCTGCGCCAATTAAAAATACAACCGTTGGGTTTGAATAGTCATTGCTGCTTATCAATGAAGTTGCTACCTTGATGGTTCTTACAACAACTATAATTACGATAATGAAATTATTCACTTCAAGCTTACTTTTAATACTTGCAAGTCACGTTAACGCACATGATATTGATTTATCTAAATCAGTGTTAAAGCAATTGCCTGACTTAGAATCGTTATATTTGCACTTACATCAACACCCTGAACTTTCATATAAAGAGCAGAAAACAGGACAACGTTTAGCAAAAGAGTTAACTGCTTTGGGTTTCACCGTGACCGAGGGCGTCGGCGGATTTGGTGTTGTTGGCATGCTAGAGAATGGCATTGGTCCTACTATTATGATCCGTTCAGATACTGATGGTTTACCAATCATAGAGCAAACAGGCAAACCTTACGCCTCAAAGGTAAAAACACTTGATGCTAATAATAATGAAGTGGGCGTAATGCACGGGTGTGGTCATGATATCCACATGACTAGCTTTATAGGTACAGCGCAACAGTTAGTGATGCATAAGGCGCAGTGGCAAGGTACTTTAATGATGGTTGCTCAACCAGCTGAGGAAGTGGGGGGAGGGGCCAAGGCAATGCTCAAAGAGGGGCTGTTTAGTCGCTTTGCACAGCCAGATCATGTGCTTGGTTTACATGTCAGCGCATCACTCCCAGCTGGTAAAGTCGCAATAGCCCCCGGTTACGCGCTGGCCAATGTAGATTCGGTCGATATCACAGTCAAAGGTAAAGGCGGGCATGGGGCGTATCCTCATACGACAATAGACCCAGTGGTCATTGCGTCAAGGATTGTACTTGCATTACAAACTATAGCCAGTAGAGAAATTTCCCCGCTGGAACCTTCTGTGATCACGGTTGGCTCCATACATGGCGGTTCAAAGCACAATATCATCTCAAACGAAGTCACATTACAGTTGACGCTACGCTCGTATAATCCAAAAGTGAGAGCACAACAAATTGCTGCAATAAAACGATTAACACAGGGGATAGCGTTAAGCGCAGGGTTACCAAAGGCATTAGCCCCCGAGGTATATGTGCATAAAGATGAAACTATTCCATCGACTTACAACAATCCAGAATTAGCCAATGTGATGACGGCTAGTATAAAAGCGGAGCTGGGTGAGGAGAATGTGGTGAAAGCTGAACCGGTTATGGCGGGTGAAGACTTTGGGATGTATGGCCGTACCGATGAGAACTTACCAATCACTATCTTTTGGCTAGGCGGTGTTGAGCCTCAATCTTACGCAACAAGCGTTAAAAATGGTGACACCTTACCTTCTTTGCACTCAAGTCAATTTGCACCAGATTACCCATTGACCATTAAAACGGGTGTGCGGGCAATGACAGCCAGTGCTCTGGATTTATTTAATCAATCTACAAGTAAATAATAAAACGCTAGGGGCTGTTGAACTTTGCTGTTCTATTTTTGTTCTCTTTGAGCGTGCTTTTATCGCGGCGCTTAATGTGTGGCTTAGTGATCTAAGCGAATATTAAGCAACAAAGGGAAAAGGGCGCTCAAAAGAACCAGTAGGCAGCGCTTGATTGGCTTTTCTACTATGTTATCGGCTGACTCACATGGAATAACCATGCTATGTAGCCTCTGCCTGGTATAAAATCCAATCAAACTGCTGCAAAAATGAACCTGAAAGATCAACAGCCCCTAAAGTACTCTTATAAATACCCAGTATACTTATTAGAGTACTTAACCTCAGCTCTGGATAAGCGAATTTGCCCAATAAAGCTATTTTTCTCACTCTCGGCGTTGCTTTCATTTGTAATAGCCCGCTATTACTGCACAAAGGCGCCTTGAGATTGAACAAAATATCATTAGTGGATTGTACGTAAGTTTGTTTATACAACATTTTCTATTCCAAAACCCTTATCCAAACCTGAGGTTACTTGGGGCATTTACTAGAAAGGTGTAGGAGCTTCAAATGTCATTAACTGTTCGGTAAGAGGGTGGCAAATCTGTAGCATTTCAGCATGTAATTGCAACCGCTCAGCACCGGCCAGCGCGTCACCTTTTGCATAAAGTCGATCACCAAGTATTACATTGCCAAGTGACAACATGTGTACCCGCAATTGATGAGAACGACCCGTAATGGGGGTTAGTTTGACACGGGTTACGTTATGCTCATTTTTGAGGACTTCATAATGGGTTAGAGATGGTTTGCCTTTGTCATGACATACCATTTGTTTTGGTCTATTCGGCCAATCACATATCAAGGGCAAATCAACAGAGCCGGTGGCGTGTTTCATTGCACCATGCACGCGTGCAATATAATGTTTGTTTGTGAGCCTATCTTGAAATTGAATACTGAGAAAGCGGTGGGCTTCTTTACTCATTGCTAAACACAAGACGCCAGATGTCGCCATATCTAAACGATGAACAATTCGTGCCGTCGGAAAAACGGTGTTTACGCGAGTAATAGCACAGTCGGCATGTTTAGGATCTTTACCAGGTACTGTTAATAAACCACTAGGCTTATTAATGACGAGCATGTGATCATCTTGATATAGAATTTCTAAATATGGGTCCAGTGGTGGCGCATAGTTCAAAAGCACAGTTTATTACCCCAGATAAAATTAAGCGCGCCATTTTAGCGACCTTTTAGGGGATTACATAGTGTTTAATGCATCGATAGTTCATTAAAGTTGAATAAGGGGGTTCTTTTAGTCACCAACGAGGTTAGAGCTTGCCACCCTTATGCGCAATGTTGTAGCAATGACGAGGGTTACCTTTTAAATAATCCGCCCGTATGTCTTCAGAGGTGAGTACTTTGTGGTGTAGTGAGATTTCTCCAATAGCACCTTGGAATAACCCTGATAAGTATGATGAACGGCTACCAATACGTAACGGCATATCATTGGCTAGTGAGCCCTGACGGTCGGTAGGGTTGTGACTATCAATATAACTGCCGTTGCGGTAAAAGCGGATCCCTTGAGCAGCATCTCTGTCGATTGAAACCGCAATATGTTGCCATTCATTAGTCGCAACGAATGCACTTGAGTCGTAAAAGGTGCAGGATGAATTGGGCTTTTGACAATACCATGTGCCTCCACCGTCGGCCAATTGTAGCGCTAGGTATCCATCATCAATATAAAATGCGTAGCCATGAACATTATCGATTTGATTCTCAAAACGTTTATCTATTATCAGGTGTTGACCAAGTGAGCGCGTTCTGACCCATGTTGAGATAGAGAAATCCCCTTCGGAAACGTCTAAAATATCTTGGTCAGGTAATTCCACATAATCATCGTATCCATCTAAACAAAACGCTAAGTTATCAGTGGGGGTAGCCAGATGAATACTACTATCCGTAATTTTCGAAATATATGACGTGGATATTGCCGTGTTGCTACTATCTTTCCAGTATAGTGCGAGCATGAACATCATTAGTAGCAATAGTAAAAATGAAATTTTTTGTGTTTTTACTAAATTAAACCTTTGATAAATTGGCTTTTTTTTGTATTTTAGAGGTGAGTCTATAAAGTAACCTTGACCTCGCCTATTTTTTATATAGTCATACTGCTGTGGGTGATCTAATTGCTTTCTCAAAATACTTATTCGTTGCTTGACGTTTTCATCGCCAGTGACAACATCACCCCAAACAAGTGTAAGTAGTCGATTTGTTGGAATAGGGTTTGGTGAATTATTGATCAAACAAATCAGTAGCTTATAAGATAGTTCAGAAAGATTTAGATCATATTTATCACGGTACACTTTACGCGTTTCAAAACAAATAAATAAATCAGATATCCAGACACCTCGATATATTTGATCTATTACATTTACTGGGGCTAGTTGTTTGGCGCGATCATTCATGTACTTTTACGTGTATTTTTTTTTAATATAGCAATGTTACCTATTTTTTTAGCAAATTTACCAGAGTATCTAGGTTATTTTCCTTTTTTACTTTAACTTTTACCATCTTTTACTCGCTGATTACGCTGTTTTATGTAAAAGTTAATATTCTGCCCATTAACAACATACCGTACCTTGTTGATGGGTTATTGAAAAATATACAACTTAATGGAAGAGGCTACCGACATTTTGGTAGCGGGTAAAAGATTTAGCGTTATGCTTACAAATGGATGAGGAGGCAGTGCCGAACACGTTACTTAGGTGTTATGGCACAAATAAATAATATGGAAACTTATGACGTTTTAGTACCTAAATTCGGTTTAAATTTGGACAGAAGTAGCGTTTTTGAAAGTATCAAACACGAAAAGTTAAAAGCCTCACCACGCTTACAAAGTGCGTTATTGCAGTTAAATAAGTATTCAATTAACATCAATCATCAACTATTTTTCTTACGCTACTTTCAATCAGAGTTAGACGTTGCTGAATATCATCATGATTTTCATAAAGCGTTAGCACTGCATGCGATTGGTGTGCCTTCACAACAGCTTGATATTAAAAACCAATGGTCTCAAGTACAGCAAAATTATCGTGCAATAGAGTGGGCGAAGCGAAAGGGGAAATCTCATTCAGGGTGGGAGCATGGAATAATTCGCCATTTAGAATGGCTTTTGCACCGGGGTGATAAATTTGCCGTTGAAAATGCGAGTTCATGGCCCGTTACTGAACGAGAGCATGACTGTAATATTGACCCTAATTGGCTAGATGATTGGTTTGACTATGTCAATAAATCACAGGGTATAGAACGTACGCTCATATCCTACGAACAATTATGCATGATCCGAAACCCCGCAGGTGGCTGTACATTATTGGAAAACGTATTTTTGGAAGCAAGGCTGAGCGATTTGCGAGCAGAAAAAAGTTACTGGCTGAGCCCAAAATTTTACTATCTAAATGGATGCCACAGTACAACAGAAGGTGGTTTTAGTGATCTTGGAAACTTGATTTCACGATGGGAAGTAAAATTTGAATGGTTAGCGGATAAGCAACGATACATTCATCATGCTTTACAGGCCTTTAATGATGACTTTGATGCCATACTGCAATCTAAAGCAATGCCTGCCGGCTGGCACGAATTGAAAGCGATATTATTGTCTACTCCGATTATCTCCATGGAAGTAGCCCATACTTATCTTGAAGCATCAAGTTTTATGTTTGAATACGGGTTATTGCAGGTTAAGCATGTTTCGTCGTTAGATGATATGACCGTGTTTGAGTGTACGGCTGTTTTCAAGTTATGGGAGCGTTGGGACAATATTATGAAATTTTAAATCATGACAGCGCAGCAATTAACAAAGTGCAAAAAGCCACGTCATTAAGGGCGTGGCTTTTGATTAATAGTGGTTTTACATTATGAATGCGTTTTAATGAGACACAACGATTAAGCGTATAGCGTCAAGTTTTAATTGTGCTTTTTCTATGTAAACGCCAAGTTCGGTTCTTTGCTTTTCAAAGACTTGAACTTCTTCATCGCGGATATTAGGGTTAATCGCTTTTAATGCCGCTAAACGAGATTGCTCTTCACTCATAGTTGCGTGCATTTTTGTTATTGCATCTCCCCTCAGAGTATCTAACTGAACATTTGCTAATTCAGTCGCTTGCGTAATGAGTGGGTGAATGGCACTTTGCAATGCATTAGCCAGTTTACTTGCTGTTTGACGACCAACAGCAGATAATTGACTATTAAAAGCATCGAACGCAACATTTTCAGCCAGGTTGTTACCTGCTTTATCGAGTAATACACGCACTGGTGTTGGCGGTAAAAAGCGACCAACCTGTAGCACTTTAGGTGCTGATGCTTCGGCAATATAGATAAGCTCAACGAAAAAAGTCCCAGCTGGTAATTTCTTATTTTTCAGCAAGGCGACAGATGCACAACCAAAGTCATCATCACAGATCATATCCATGGCACCCTGTACCATTGGGTGATCCCAGCTGATAAAGTGTGCATCCTCTTGCGACAAAGAAGTATCTCGATCAAATGTGACGGTAATACCATCCTCTTTTAAACATGGGAAAGAGGGGTTGAGCATATGTTCAGTCGGCTTAAGAATGATGGTATTTTCACCTTTATCTTCTTGGTTTACACCAAAGGTGTCGAATACGTTGATCATGTACCCTGGTAAGATCACGCCATTATCCAGTTTCTCAATTTCAGCAACCAAAGAGTCAGCGCGGCCCTGACCGCTGGAGTGAAGTTCAAGCAGTCGGTCACGACCTTGCTCCATTTGAGCACGTAATACTTGGTTTTGTTTGGCGGCTTGTTCAAGAAGTGGATCAAGCTCCTCTTCATCACAGTTATGCCCACCAATAAATTCAAGTAAGTCTTCGCTAAACTCTTTATAGAGCATTTGCCCTGTCGTACTGGTAGTTTCAAACGCATCTAACCCTTCGTTATACCAGCGGAGTAAGACTTCTTGTGCTGTATTTTCAAAGTAAGGTACGTGGATATTCACATCGTACTTTTGGCCAATACGATCTAATCGTCCAATACGTTGTTCGAGTAAGTCAGGGTTGAGGGGTAAATCAAACAACACCAAATGATGTGAAAACTGGAAATTACGACCCTCGGAGCCTATTTCAGAACACAACAATATTTGCGCTGAGTCGTATTCATCAGCGAAAAACGCCGCAGCACGGTCACGTTCAACAATAGACATGCCCTCATGGAACACCGCAGCTTTAATGGCTTCTCGTTCACGTAGGGTTTGTTCAAGACTGATTGCAGTTTGTGCTTCAGCACAGATCAACAAAACTTTTTCATGTTTAAGTGACTTTAGAGTGTCAATTAACCAGTCGACGCGCGGGTCAAATGCGGCCCAGCCACTCCCTTCACCTTCGAATTCCTGAAAAATCTTTTCTGGGAACAAAGCCCTTAAAGCGGATTTTTCAGCACTTTGGATACCACCCATATTTCCAAGGACCGACATCGCTGTTTTGTATTGCTTCGGAATTTCAACAGGGTAACTGTGTAACTTTCGACCCGGATATCCATCAATACCGCTGCGACTGTTACGGAATAAAATTCGCCCTGTGCCGTGACGATCTAACAACATTGATAGAACTTCTTGCTTAGCTTGCTCATCACCAGATTGTGCGTTGACCAATAGCGTACTGATATCGGTTTCTTGTAGCAAGTTAACAAGGGTTGCTTCTGCTTGGTCGTCTAGCGCCCCATCTTGTAACAGTTGATTGGCCGCCTCTGCCACTTCTTTGTATTGGCTTTCTTCCGCAACGAATGCGTCGTAATCGTAGAATCTATCAGGGTCTAACAACTGTAATCGAGCAAAGTGGCTTCGGTGACCTAATTGGTCAGGCGTTGCCGTGAGTAGGATCAGGCCTGGAATATCTTGGGCAAGTTCAGCCATACGAGCATATTCAGTACTGGGCTTATTATTCTCGATTGTTAAATGATGTGCTTCATCAATGACGAGTAAATCCCAATCGGCTAAGGTTGCTTGTTCAAACCAGCGACGTTTTTTTGCAATGAACTCCAGACTCACCAGTACGAGCTGCTCGGTTTCGAATACGTTTGGAGAATCAGCAAAGGCTTCATCGCATCGCTCTTCATCAAAAATTGAGAAGCGTAAATTAAAGCGACGAAGCATTTCTACTAACCATTGGTGTTGTAAATTTTCAGGCACAACAATTAAGACGCGATTTGCACGCCCGGTCAGGAGTTGCTGATGTAAAATCATACCTGCTTCGATGGTTTTACCTAAACCAACTTCGTCAGAGAGTAATACGCGGGGAGCAAAGCGTTTGCCCACTTCATCTGCAATGTAAAGTTGGTGTGGGATCAAGCTGGCTCGTTGGCCTACAACGCCTTTTAAATGTGACTGTTGGCGTGCAAACTGATGTTGCCACGTTTGGTATCGTAACGTGTAGCGGTCAAATCGGTCGACCTGGCCTGCAAATAAACGGTCTTGTGGTTTATTAAATTTAATAAAGTGATCAAGAAACGTTTCTTTTAAAGTCGTTTTTTCTTCGGTATCAAGACGAATACCGTGGTAACACAATAATTCACCAACAGGTTCAATTGTTTCGACTTGTAGCTCCCACTCATCGGCACTGCGAATAATATCACCTGGATTGAATACCACACGCGTTACAGGCGCTTCTTGCATTGAGTAAACGCGGTTTTCTCCACTGGCGGGGAATAATATTGTCACTTGGCGGCCTTCTAATGCCACGATGGTACCTAAGCCTAAATCTGACTCAGTGTCACTTATCCAGCGCTGACCTAAGGAAAAATTCATGTTCGTCTCGTTTAACCCGAAAAAAGGCGGCTATGTTACCCGTTCATTTAAGCTTGTTCAATCTTGTTTATTCATTGCGAATGTGCCTATCTCTATTCTTTTTACAGTTCTTCTAAATTATTGAGATCTATTTGTAATAAGAACATAAATTCACTTTCGGTTTGTCATAAAACGGACTTTTATGACAAATAGACTAAACTTGGGTTATAGCCAGTACGTTTGATATTTCATCAAGAGTATTGGGTATAGCATGAATATTTGCAAACGATAGGATGACGCTATGGGAAAAGATCAAGAACTCGACAAAAAAATGTACGTACTTGACACCAACGTGCTGCTTCATGAACCCCTCGCTTATCTATCTTTTCAAGAACATGATGTTGTCATACCAATGACAGTACTTGAAGAGCTAGATCATATCAAAGACAGAAAGCGCGACGTGAGTCGTGACGCTAGAATTGCAATTCGTAGTTTAGATGGTGTACTCAAAGATGCATCCCCAGAGGAAATGTTAGATGGTGTACGTTTACCAAGCGTACAATCGAGTAATGAGTCTGGGCCTTTGTCGCGTGGAAAATTGATTATTGTCAATGATCATTTATTCCCTGATAGTATTTCAGGCCTGCCAGGTAATGAGAATGATCACATTATTATAAATTGCGCCGTCAGATTACAAAAACAACATGCACACACTAAGGTGGTTTTAGTCACCAAAGATATTAATATGCGCCTCAAGGCCAAGGGTGCTGGGCTGCAGTTTGTAGAAGACTACCGAACGGATCAATTGATTGATGATATTAAGTTATTGAGTTTAGGGTATAAAAAATTCACGGGTGACTTTTGGCAAAGTGTAGGAGATTGCACATCAGAGCAGCAAGGCAGATATACGTTGCACCATGTGCCTAAAAGTTTGTTGCCAGATGTTTTTTGTAATGAATATTTAGTCGATGACAGTGAGCACTTTGCGGCACGGATCACCCATTACGATGAGACGAACATTACCTTTAAGGACTTGGGGGTAGAGCGGTTAATGCATCAGAGTGCTTGGGGCGTGCAACCAAAAAATGTGTATCAAGGTATGGCAATGGATGCATTGCTTGATCCAAACATTGAATTGGTCATATTAACAGGCCCAGCCGGGTGTGGGAAAACACTGTTAGCACTTGCCAGTGCGCTGGAAATGATCATTGAAAAAGGGGTATATGATAAGGTTATCGTTACGAGAAATACGCCTGAAATCGCAGAGAGTATTGGGTTTTTACCAGGTACCGAAGAAGAGAAAATGGCGCCTTGGCTTGCAGCCATTACTGATACACTTGAGGTACTTCATAAAAATGATGAAAGCCCTATTTCAAGTCGTAATTATATAATGGAGAAAGCCAATATTCAGTTTAAATCGGTCAATTTTATGCGTGGTCGCAGTATTCAAAACGCCGTAGTGATTTTAGATGAAAGCCAGAATTTAACCGCATCGCAGTTAAAAACGATTATTACGCGTTGTGGAGAAGGGACCAAGTTAATATGCACGGGTAACTTAGCCCAAATAGATAGTAATTATCTGACGCCTTTAACATCTGGTTTGACCTATATTGTTGAGCGTTTCAAACACTTTGAAGGCAGCGCAACAATTAATTTAAATGGGGTTGTACGTAGTAGATTGGCGTCTTTCGCTGAGGAAAATCTATAGTTCTTGCAGTCTTAGGCCACGGAACGGTGGTGGCCTTTTATTTTACCAAAAGCAAGGTGTTTCACTGTTGAGCCTTGCTTATCATTACCTTGCTCGTTATTGTGTTGGGCATAGGGAATCATTTAGCTATCCTTTATGGACTTTGATCAAGCGTTCTTACCTTTAAAAAAATATCATCAAGCGATTGCTGTGACTTTAAGTATCGCGATGCTTGTGGCCGCAATTTTATGCCTGCACTTGTACCATATTAAACTTGAGCGAAGTTATAATGACAAGGTTGTGCACTTTCAGCGTTTAAATGGGCAGTTAGATCAAGCTATGTCTGCGGCTGAAACTGTATTTCAAAGTGTCTTTATTAGCCTTGAACAGCCGCTCAGTTATCATTTTGATCCATTTATCATGGCGACAATTGATCAACGGGCAGATTACTATTATCGAAAATTGCCGCATGGTGCAGGTGAGGTGATAGGGCAGGGGCGCTTTTTAAATAACCCCCAAGCTTATCGACAATGGCAACAGGTTATGGCACTAGGGCCTGCTTTTAATACAGCGTTAGCGTTAATCTTACCGGTAGATGCACTCGCTTACGTCAAAGATAATGGTTTTGCATTTGTAAAGCGCCGTTATCACAATGAAAGTCATTTACTGACGGCATTACTAGAGGGGAAGTTGTCACCTGATTTTTCTGAGCAAATGTATAGTAGTACTGGTGTAGTAGAAATTAACGGTAGAACCTATTTTGCGATAGGACAGCGTCGTTCAAGTACGTCAAATGAGCATGTTTTACTGGTTTATAATACGCAAAAAGTGTTGGCGTGGTTGAATCAAGTCGGTCTACCTAAAACGGTTGCTACATTATTAAATAAACACCAGCAAAACTTACTGACCCACCATGAGTTTTTAACTGAATCACAGCAACAGCACGAACGGGTTGCACCGTGGTTAGGTGGAATTCACCTTTATAGTGAAAAATCAACAAGGCCAATTGATTTAGCGTTTAAGCAAACAGAGCAAGATTTTAGAACGCCAATTCTATATGAGATAGCACTAGAGTTACTTTTTTTAGCCAGCTTCATAGGGGCTACATTCCTGGCAGTTACGTGGCTGAGTAATCGGATATTTATTCGTCCGGTAAGTCATTTTGTACGGTACCTTACGCTGCAAGAGCAGGCACCAAAAACAACGTTCGATTATATAATTCCTGAGGACTGGCAGCCTTGGTTTGCAAAAATTAAACGGGTAGTGACGCAAAAGCAAGAATTACTCGAGCAATTAAAGCAGCATAATGATGTTTTAGATGAGCAAGTGCAAACGCAGAAGAAACAGCTTGCGCGCTCGCTTGATATAAAAGAGCGTCAAGCAGCTTTACTGAATACCATGTTAGATAACATTCCAGATTTAATTTACTTTAAAAATATCGATGGGTCATTTATTGGGTGTAACGCAGCTTTTGAAGCATTTCTTAAAGTTAATAAAAGTGAACTGGTTGGCAAAGAGTTGCACGAGGTTACAGATAGATTTGTAGAATTGACCATGCTAGAGCAATGTATGCGAGAGCAACGGCACTCGCTGACAGAAACATTGCTTTTGCAAGATAAGAGCTACATGTTTACCGTGGCGCCATTTTACAATGAACAACATAGATTAATAGGTAGCTTTGGAGTAGCTCGGGACGTCACCGAACAACAGCAAGTGCTTAAATCATTGCAGACCTCAGAAGAGAACTTTAAAGCGGCAATGGAGTATGCACCAAATGGTGTGATCTTAGCCTCGATTGATGGAAAAGTGTTGAGTTTAAATAAAGCAGCAAAACGGTATTTAACAAAGCATCAACCGAAAGTGGGATCCTTGTTATCCAGATTATTTGATGAGCAAAGCTACAAGGCGTTAACTGAAACATTTGCGGTATTACTAGAGCAAAATAAAAAGGCGGCTGAACTTACGATGCCTCAGTCAGGACCTTACATGTGGCTGCAATTAAGTATTTCTTTGGTGTGGGATAAGCAGCGTCAGCCAAAATACTTTGTTATTCATCTACAAAACATTACTCAGTTAACAAGGGCTAAACTCGATGCGGAGCGAGCTACTTTAGCAAAAAGCCGCTTTATTGCGAATATTAGTCATGAAATTCGTACGCCAATTAACGTCGTACTTGGACTGGTTGATATAGTCAAAGAGCAAGGCTTAAATGAAACCCAAAATGCACAAATGGGTCAAGTGAGTTACGCGGCTCAGCAATTACTCGATATGCTGAACAGTATTTTAGCATTTGCTAAAGTGGAAAGGCACCAAGAGAGCGTAAGAGTTCATGAGTTTGAGATAGTAACACTCGTTGATGATTGCTATAAATTGATGGCGCCCTTATGCGCTCAAAAGGGTCTACAACTCACTATTGAGCTGAAACACTCAGTGCCGCCCACGTTCAAAGGTGATATGCAAAAAATAAAACAAATCTTAATTAACTTATTGAACAATGCCATAAAGTATACCCAAAGAGGGAAAGTTGTATTGGCCATTATTCAAGAGCAGCAAAATAGCGGCGAGCAACGTACTAAATTCAGTGTTATAGATACCGGGCAAGGGATTAAAGAGGTGGATCAAGAGCGGCTGTTCGATGCGTTTACTCAAGTTGATGAATCCTTGTCTCGTAAACATGACGGGATCGGGCTTGGCCTTGCCATAGTAAAGCAAGAAGTTGCATTACTAGGTGGAGAAATTCAGCTGAACAGTCAATATGGACAAGGCAGTGAATTTTACTTCTCATTACCATTGGAAGTGGTGCCATTACTTTGTAGAAAGACCGATGTTCTTTGGTTTACGGGTAATAGTATGAGGTTCGTTTGTTCTGATCTTAATGTATGTATAGAGCAGGATAAAATGAGTGTGTTACAACATCTAAATGATCAACCAGCTTCATATCTAGTCTGCGAGAGCGCGGTGCAACTTGATATGCTAAATGTGCACTGTGAGCAGGGTTGGCTCGATAAGCTTGTTAGTGTCTATGTGGCAGAAAGCACACCGATAGAGAATTTTAAAGTGATCAGCAATAAGATTAAGCAGTTTCCTCATGTTGGCTATGCTCAGAGAATATCAAAAGATATTGAACAGCAGTTGAAGCAAAAGCCACAATCAAGATGTCAAGATGTCAATGTAACGGGTAGCTTATGTTTAATTGTTGATGATAATGAACTAAATTTAGATATCACAAGCAATTTGTTACAACAGGTGTGTGTAAATATCGTACGATTGAATGGCGCGCAAAATATTGTTGAAATAGTATCCAAGTTACAGCCAGATGTGATTCTAATGGATGTACAAATGCCAGAATTAGATGGCTACCAAGCAACAGAGCTATTGCGCAAAGCGTTGCCAGAGCAACCTGTTGCCATTATTGCATTAACCGCCAATGATAATGTTGGTGAAGTCAATAAAGCGCTGAGTGTTGGCATGAATGATTACTTAATTAAACCCGTTGAAAAAGGGTTATTAAGTGAGACATTAGCTCTTTATGTTACCGCAGAAATTCGGTTTTTTGATCGCGTATTTGCGCTTGAGCAAGTAATGGGTAAAGAACCGTTTTTAATCACAATGTTAGAAAAGTTTGCTAAGCTAAGTACAGAGTATTTACATCAGTTAGATAATTGTGAAAGTCATAAAGAGGTTTCATTATTAGCTCATAGTATCAAAGGCGCAGCTGCAGGGTTGGGGTTTTGCCGATTAGCCGAGGCAGCTAAGGTACTAGAATTACATATAAAAACCTTGAATAAAATACCAGATGAGGTGCTTGTTACAGATCTAAAAATGAGATTACAGCAAGTTGAGTTATTTTTAACGATAGGAAGTCTAGGGGATTAAATGCCAAAGATTGCTCGTATTTTGATTGTTGATGATGATCCGCTTAACCGCGTGGTTCTAGACAACACGTTATCTGAAGATTATCAAATATCACAATGTGAAAGTGCAGAGCAGGCGCTGGCGTTTCTATCTAGTCATGAGATAGATCTCATTATTTCAGATATTCGGATGCCAGGGATGTCTGGTTATGATTTATTAGAAAAACTAAAAACACAGCAACATACTTACGCAATTCCAGTCATTATTATTTCTGCAAGTAATAGCTATAATGATGAAGCAAAAGGCTTACAAATGGGAGCAATGGATTATATTACTAAACCATTCAGCCCGCTTATCGTTAAAGCAAGGGTGAAAAACCACCTAGCGATTAAGCAGAAGAATGATTTACTTGAAAAGTTAGCATCGATTGATGGTTTGACAGAGATTCCGAATAGACGTTTATTGGATGAAACACTGGCTAGAAACTGCCAGATGTGTGCGGAATATGAAAAAACGCTGAGCTTATTGTTGATTGATATTGATTATTTCAAAGAGTTTAATGAATTTTATGGTTATTCTGCTGGTGATGAGTGTTTGGTTAAAGTAGCACGCGCACTTGAGCATGTGACTATTGAGCACCTAGGGTTTGTGGCGCGCTATGATGGCGTTCGATTTGCGGCCATACTTACAGAAAGTACCAGTGACAGCGCCGAAAAAGTTGCATCTCAGATGCATGATGCAGTTGATAGCCTGTTAATAACCCATAGCACGTCGCCCATTTGTGCTCACTTAAGTATAAGTATCGGCATTGTACATATCACCACAAACTTTAATGACAATGAACAGCAAGTATTTAAGTTAGCGGATAGCGCCTTACAACAGGCACATCAACATCAAGAACGTATAGTATTAATCAATAGGTAAATCCTCACCTATTGATTAATCGTATTCAAGGCTTTATTTGACGTCTAGTTAAAGGTATTCAGACACCGCACTTGCGCCGTACCCAACCAGTTTGCCATTTTTAAATACCAATGGCGTGCATTCATCTTTGGTAATTTTACCGTCTGAATGTTTGCTGTTTGTGGCGAAATACAAGACTTGATACACGTTATCACCTTTATTGACTAAATCAGAAAACTCAGGCGTATCGAATTCTTGTAGAACCGTTTGATATGCAACGCCGTTCTTTAATCCGGTAATTTTATCTCTATTAGACTTCTGATGTTTTTGCCAACCAGAACCGCTATAGTCAGAAGCCCAGCTGTGTTCAGCTTCGCCATCTGAGACTGCGACAATACAGCCACTTAAGAAAGGTGTTGTTAGTAGTGCGGCTATAAGTAATTTCTTCATTTTTATTTGTTCCTGGATAGATAGTGTTTTTTTAATTGCAAATAATTTGCCAATTATTTTCAACATTAAAAATCAAAGGCTTACAGTTTTCTTTATTAAAAGGAATTTATATAGAAATCAAAAAATGGTTAATTTGATGATTTATTAGTGTTTTATACTACACGGTTGATATGTTCACCATTTAAAAAGCACTTGATATTGTTAGCAAGAGAATGGATTAATCTATCAATAGACTCTTCAGCAGCCCACGCATTATGCGGCGTTAGTAGTAGGTTATGACCTGAATATTCAAATAGCGGGTTATTCTTTTGGGCGGGCTCAATGGATAGTACATCTAGCGCAGCACCAGCAAGTTGCTGTTCATTTAAGGCACTGACTAATGCGAGTTCATTTACTATGCCACCGCGAGCTGTATTAATAAGTACGGCGGAAGGTTTTAGTTGTGCCAACACGGATGCGTTAAATAGATCTTTCGTTTCATCATTGAGAGGACAGTGAATCGAAATGATATCAGCAGATTTAATGGCATCTTTGAATGCCACTCTGCCCGCTCGGATTGAACGCGCATTGGGTCGTTCAGCTATGATCACGTGTGCACCAAAAGCCTGAGCCACGTTTGCAACGGCTTTGCCCAGTGTACCATAGCCAATAATAGCGAAGTTCTTGGCTGCGATTTCTTTTATTGGATAGTCTAAACGACAAAATATATCGCTGCTTTGCCATTGTCCATTTTTACAATCAGCAATATATCGATGCATATTACCCATTAAATTGCCCAGCAGTGTAAAGGTGTGTTGGACAACCGCCGAAGTTGAATACCCAGCAACATTACACACCGCGATGCCTTGTTTTTTGGCCGCACGTAAATCTATGTTGTTAGTGCCTGTGGCGGCAACGCAAATTAACTTTAATTTAGGCAGTGAGGCGAGTACCTTACTGTTGATGACAACCTTATTACTGACTATCACATCTGCGTCAATGCAGCGGGTAATTATTTGTTCGAGTGGCGTGTTCTGGTAAGTCACTAATTCACCGAGCACCGTTAGCGGTAACAGAGAGTTATTTGCGAGTGTTTTCGCATCTAATAGCACAATTTTCATAAACGACCTTTGCTATGCTTGACCTTGGGGTTTACTCTAAGGTTTATACTGTACCACAGTAAGGAGAAAGATATGAGAATAGGTCAATTATCTAACGCATTAGGCGTAACGACAGACACGTTACGTTATTACGAAACGCATGGTTTGTTAACGCCTTCTTCTCGAAACGACGCTGGGTATCGTTTGTACGATGAGACCCACCTAAAGCAAATGCACTTTATCCTACGCGCTAAAGAAGTCGGATTTAGTTTGCGAGAAATTCAGGAGCTGCTGCAAATAAAAATTGAAAAACAGCAGCGCCGTTGTGAAGAAGTAAAAGCGATTACACTACAAAAACGTGACTTGGTACGACAAAAAATTTCAGACTTACAACGCTTTGAGCAGTCGCTCACAATACTGGCAAATCGTTGCTGCGGCGGTAAAGAGAGTGCGGACTATTGTTCTATATTGACAGCATTGGAGGATATAGATGTTACTTATAAATAACTTTTGGACATTATTTCTGGTATCAGCGCCCTGGCTGATGCTTGGTTTATTACTTGCTGGAATATTAAATGTGTTTATTCCGACAGATTTTCTGCAGCGTCATTTGGGTAAAGAAGGATTTTGGACAACTTTGAAGGCTGCCCTCATTGGTGCCCCCATGCCGCTCTGTTCGTGTGGTGTAATACCCGCAGCGATTGGTCTTAGACGCGCTGGTGCATCAAAAAGTGCAACGACCGCATTTTTGGTATCAACACCGGAAACTGGGGTTGATTCAGTATCTATTTCGTATGTTTTATTAGGGCCATTTATGGCTATTATTAGGCCTGTTGCGGCTGTGTGCAGTGCGGTTGTTGCAGGCGTACTAGTTGGAAGAGATAAGTCAGATATTGCACCTCCTGTGCATGAGCCGTCTAACTCATCACACTGTCATGACACACAACAACATGTGCATGATAGTTGTTGCGCGCCTAAGCAGGCACAGGTCGAAAAGAAAAGTACCTGTTGTGCTTCATCAAAACCAGAAAAAATGCAATTTTTAGGTAAAGTGTGGCAAGCAATTAAATTTAGTTGTAATAAACTGTTATCAGATACAATGTTGTGGCTGATAATAGGGTTGTTTTTTGCTGCACTTGTGCAGACCTTTTTACCTACATCATTTTTAAGCCAATGGGGGAGTGGCATGATGGCAATGGTGGCTGTGATTCTTGTGAGTATCCCTATGTATATTTGTGCTACCGCCTCAACGCCTATTGCTGCGGGTTTGTTGATGGCGGGCGTTTCTCCAGGCGCTGTGTTGGTCTTTATGTTAGCTGGACCCGCGACGAATATTGCGACATTAGGGGTCGTTGGCAAAGAGCTAGGTCGACGAGCGGTGATTGCTTATTTAATCGGTGTCATAGGGGTTGCGATCCTATTCGGTTATTTAACAGATTACTTAGTTATGGCGTATGACTTTAATGTGAAGACGGCGGTGGCAATGCAGCACGATATACTACCGACTTGGATATCAACTCTCAGTGGCGTATTATTGTGTTTATTGATGTTACGATTAGTGCTGCTTGATATTAGCAAAAAGCTTAAAGCATCAATCGCTTAATGTTAGTAGCAGGGTGGTCAGACTTGTTAATCTTAGCTTAACAGTCAATAGCGCGATAAAATAGTCCCGTTATTTCGTTTAATTTTTAACAAAAAGAGCAGTTTAGTGGATAAATACGCAGATATAAGACCGTACAATGATGAAGAAGTTGCATCGGCCTTAGGTCGATTAGTAGCTGACAATAGCTTCATTGATGTGATTGTAAAATACACTTTGCCAGAGTGGCTGAGTAAATGGTCTATGTTATGCCGTCCATTTGTACGTTATAAGTTACGTCGAAAATGGGGTCGTTTTAATTCTGTTAAGCAGGTGCAAGACGAAGTCGCACGTTACCTTGATATGCTAGTAAAAAAAACGACGAGTAAAGTGACCTACTCAGGCTTGGAGACACTTGATAAAGAATCGGCCTATTTGTTTATTTCAAACCATAGAGACATTGTGTTGGACCCCGCTTTAATGAACTGGGGCTTGCACAGTCATAATATGAATACCGTACGTATAGCGATAGGTGATAACTTATTGCAAGTGCCTTATATTACTGAGCTAATGCGACTCAATAAGAGCTTTATAGTTAAGCGTTCAGCAAAAGCGCCAAAAGAGATGTTAAGAGCACTAACACATTTATCAAGCTATATTTTTGATTCATTGAGCTCAGGTCAATCAATTTGGATTGCCCAAAAAGAGGGGCGGGCAAAAGATGGGGTCGATCAAACCGATCCGGCTTTGCTGAAAATGCTACAATTATATGGGCGAAAACAGAAGCTTTCGTTTGATGAGTACGTTAAGCAGCTCAAGATAGTGCCAGTTTCGATTTCATATCAATATGAGCCATGTGCCGTTGCTAAAGCTAAAGAACTTGTACATAAACAGCTTCATGGTAGCTATGTTAAAGCGGATGGTGAAGACATAAAAAGCATTTTAGAAGGGATCCGTTCTGATAAAGGCCATGTACATATTTCTTTTGGTCAGCCAATTCAGGGTGAGTGTGATTCGCCAGAGATGTTAGCGGAAACCATTGATAAACAAATTATTGGGCAGTATTACTTACATCCAAGTAATTATATTGCGGCAGGAGATAAGCAACAGGTATCGCCTAAGGAGCAACAGGATTTCATGGGACGTTTAGAGTCAGTGCCTGAAGAGCTTAAGCAACAGGTATTAGCTATGTATGCAGAGCCGCTCAAACGTAAAGCGTTATAGGTAAACGAGTTGAAGTATAAACGCCACTATTTAGTGGCGTTTTTTTGTTTTGATTGGCTTGCGATAATTCACGAAGATGATTTGTTATTCAAAATAGGTTTATACTGATCAGAGACGATAAATCTTTTACATACGTATCGTTATACTTTCAAATAAGTAATGTAGCTATGTGTGCACTGAATTGACTAGACGAACTGTGAGCTAATGTGGAACAAATTGAAATATTTGAGATCCCCAATCCCTGTAAAGGCATATGTGAAGTAAACATTCGGGGTTATTGCAAAGGGTGTTACCGCAGCAGGGAGGAGCGTTTTGCATGGGGGCAATTGACAGAGCAACAAAAAAAGCATGTTATTACTTTATGCCAGCAGCGTTATAAACGTTATTTGGCAAAGCAGACCGCAAATACTTCTCCAAAAAGTGGAGCCGACGACCAGCAGCAGTTGGACTTTTAAATACCATATTTATTTTTTAACATGGATACCGTGCCTTTTTTATCTAAGTCAATTAATGATGTCATAATACGTGGTACTAGATGAGCGTGCTTTTCATGTAAATAGTGGTACAGGTTAATTTTATCTAGTGTTGTGCTAAATATCCCGAGCTTCTGGAGTTTTTCTTTGTATTCTTTGATATGAAATCCGATTACCAATGCCGCGCTGACTTTTTTTTGGGTTAGTAAATTGAGCTGTGTAGAGTTGCTTTTTACTTGAATCAATTCACCTAAGTAATTTTGCTTGCCTAAATACGCTTTTGGCGCCAAATGTGATGCTTGTATTACAATCGATTGGGCGTCTAGTATTGAGCATGTTTGACAATGACTCAAGAATTGAAGGTTAAAAGAAAGTAACGGGAAGTCCACTTTTATGAGTGATGGATACTGCTGTGACGCGCCATCGACCCGACCAAGTTGCCCATCTAAGACACCTGCATTTGCGGCGACCAATGCACTTTGATAGTTAAAGTCGATAATTTTTATATCATAACCGATATTTTTATACACAAGCCGTGTTAGCTCAATAACATACCTAGATTGCGGTGTGTCGACAGGACGATTAAATATCAATGTATTATTACTGTATGCAAACGAGCTAAAGAATAAAAAACATAGCGTATATATAACAGGCATGATTATGGGAGATCCTATATTTGTTTTATTAATTATTAAGTTCTCAGTAAGGTGCTCAAGTCAGTCTAGCAAATTAATAATTTATGTTACACTAGGGAAACGTTTACAATCACAATAATGTACCTATGAGTTTTAATCTGTGCAAATTACCTCGACATGAAAAGTATCAAATTCAATTAGACTATGAATCGTCATTTTGGGCATACCAAATTAAGCGAGGAAAACGTTCTCGAGAGACGGTATATGATACAATTAACAGTCGTCCCGTATCTGAACAGGCAGTTTTAAAGCAGCGGTTTGAGTATTATCTTAGTATTATGCTTGCAGGTTAGAAAATGTATGTTGTTAAACAACTCACGCCAATGTCTGTTCCGCTG
The DNA here is from genome assembly GCF_018100885.1 of Pseudoalteromonas sp. MMG013. Lineage (NCBI taxonomy): Bacteria > Pseudomonadati > Pseudomonadota > Gammaproteobacteria > Alteromonadales > Pseudoalteromonadaceae > Pseudoalteromonas > Pseudoalteromonas sp. MMG013. The sequence continues at coordinate 43,234 of NZ_JAGJEE010000006.1, forward strand.
ATAAATAAGTTTTACCAACAATTCTCTGTACGAGGACGTGCGACTAAGCAAGATCAGTGCTGGGTTGTTAAATCAACGGAGATAATTGCTGGCTGTCGAATACAAAGTAAAGACGATGCATTACTCTTATCAACGGTATTTGTTCACCCTGAATATCGTTCTCAGGGCTTTGCAAAGAGCTTGCTCACAAGCGTATTACAATCTCAAAATGAAGTCTTGTATACATTTGCATATAGAAAGCTAGATGGCTTTTATCGCCAGTTGGGGTTTGAATATAGTCCTCACTTACCACATCACTTATCCGTAAGTTTCTCTAATTATATTAGACAAAAACGTGATATTGTGGCGATGTGTATTTATAAATAATCAATCGTTAACACCTATGAGATATTTGATATTTATCCTAATTACATTAATATCCTCGAGCCTTTTCCCTTCCAATATACTGGCATCTGAAGTCACGCGATTATCTCCTTCAGAAGGCTTATCTCAAAGTTATGTTAATACTTTAGTTATTGATAATAAGGGATATTTATGGCTATCTACCGAAGGTGGTCTAAACCGTTATGACGGTTATCAAGTCTTACGCGTTAAAGGGCCTCAAGGAGAGCTTGAGGAGGTGATGATTGATCGTATTTATCAAGATCCATTAAATAGGATTTGGATAGCCTCTCGTAGATTAGGGCTTTACAGCTATGATCCCGAGCATGATAAATATCAAAAATATTTGGAAGTCGCACAGTCGCAAGAAGAGATGCTTGAGCAGTCGGTGAATCAAATGTTGTCCAAAAGTGACACGCAATTATGGTTAGGGCGCGGAGATAACGTTGCATTGCTCGACATTTCTACCGGTAAGGTGTCTATTGAGGTTCATTTGCCAATAGATAAGCAATCTGGGCACGTTAGAAAACTGTTACGCAAGAATGAATATTTGTTTATTGCAACCTCAGAAGGCGCGTTCGTTTATCATTTAGACTCAAAAATACTGAAAAGAATAACCCATGTTGATACACCAGAGCACAATTTACAATTACATACTAAATCATTTGCGCTGCAAGGGGAGAATACTTTATTAATTGGCGCTGTAAATGGCCTATATCAAGTTGATATTAGTCAATTGGGTGATCTTACAGATGAAAATTATCAATGGGAAAATCAGCATTTAATCAAAGAGTTAAATATTTGGAAAATTGTGGTTAAACCAAATTCATTATTGCTAGGCACTGATAAAGGTTTGATGCACTTTAATACCATAGATGGTGTATTGACAAGAGATGAGCGGATCTCAAAAAGCCGTTATACGTTGACCGATAATAGTATCATTGATTTTCTTGAAGACAAGTACGGAGCATTGTGGGTTGCAACTAAGCGAGATGGTGCTTTTTACATTCCCAAGCGAAAAACACATTTTCATAATGTAAACAATGGTTCAGTAAAAGGTACTGGGTTTTCTCATTCAACGGTGTGGTCTTTGTTAGAATACAAAGGAGTAATATGGGCGAGCACCAATGACGGATTAACCAGTTATGATTTAAGCACAAATGAAACAAAAACTTATTTAAAAGGGTATATGGGGGAGGCTGTGATGCCTGAATTCTCTATATCAAGGTCTTATTTATATAAAGATAAAATTTGGCTAGAATCGAGCCGAGGTTTATTTGTATTCGATCCGAATACGTATGAAGTCAGTCGTCCTCAAGTGCAAACCGCAGCCCACCAAAAAGTGATTGAAGACTATTTATATGGCATGTTACTAATGCCTAATGGGAGGTTGTACTTTATTCACCCTAGTGAAGGTTTTTATTATTATGATATTGATAATAAAGAACTTAAACAACTTGAAGGTGACATTGCAGCGCGCAACCCATTTTTATCCTATGCGTTTCTAGCCCCTTTACCAGATGAACCGTCATATCCGCTTTATTACTCCGGTGGGGTATTATATCGCTTGAATCCAGAGACATCTGAGTTAACAGAAATATACGCAGTGCCAGATGCTAACGAAAACTTACCAGTGTCATTACTCACTTACACCGTCGATAAAAACAACGTGCTTTGGTTGGCTTTTTCTAATTTTGGTCTGGTGGGTTTATCGCTTGATGGGTTTGAAGTGATCCATACAATTGATCTAAAAAAGCTTAATCTTGGTACTCCTATGTACGGTATGCACCAAGACAGAGCGGATATGATTTGGATGTCTTCTCACAAAGGGATTTGGCGGTTAGACCCAGATAATTTGCATTTGCAGCAGTTTACGACGAAGGATGGCCTTTTTACTAATGAGTTTAATGGCGGATCATCCATCAAGTTATCAGATGGTCGAGTTGTATATGGCTCATTGAAGGGCTTTACTATTTTTAGTCCAAGAGAAAACCGCCCTAAGCAACCTTTATTATCACGCATAAATATTACCTCAGTAGAGCTCATGTCACGAAAGTTGCATTCATATGGCTTGAAAACGTTTGGGGATATAGTGTTAAACCATGATGATATTGGTTTGGAGGTGGCTTTTTCAGCCATGGTCTTCAATTATCAACAAAGTATTGTGTATGAATATCAAATATCAGGGAGTCAGAAAATCTTAACTCGAGGTAATAATCGAGTGACGTTCCCTAAACTTAATCCAGGTAATTACCAGCTGAAAGTGTGGGCCAAAGACCCTTTAACTGGTGATTACACTCAACCCGCGAAATTGAACATTCGTGTGAGGTATCCGATGTGGCGCTCTCCTATTGCTTTAGCCATATACTTGATGCTTGTTTTGTTTATTTTTGGCCTTTGGCTTTATCGAAAAAGCCGAATTGAGCAAATGATTATTGCTGCCCATAAAGAAACTCAAAACAGTGAGGCACGTTTAAAACTTGCGCTGGAAAGTAGCGGCTCTGGCGTTTGGGATTGGCACCTGCACAGCCAACTAATTTACCAACCGAGGCTGTTTTCTGAATTGGAATACGCACAGAATAATATTTGTTTGGATGATTATTTACAACTTATCCATCCCAGCGATAGAGCTATTTTTAGATTAGAGTGGCTTGAATTTGTTTCCACAAATAAAGGTGTATTTGACTGTACTTATCGTTTAAAGCATGCGAAGGGACATTGGCGCTGGTATAAAGATTTTGGCAAAGTAATGGCGTGGCAAGAAGGCACCCCAGAACGAGTTACGGGTACCTATACCAACTTGACACGTGAACGTATGTTTGAAGAGCGCGCTAGGCTATTTGGTGCGGCGTTTGAGAAAACGCGAGATTGGGTGTTTATACTAGATAAAAATTTACGCATTCAAGCGTGCAACACAGCATTACAGCAAGCATTTAATATTGAAGCAGAGCCAAAGTCGAGTACGAATTTACACTTGGGGTTAAGTCGTCAGACGAGAATGCGTTATTTACGACGCATGACCGATTTAAAAATGGGTGAGCACATAAGTGCTGAAGATCAACTGATTTTAGCAAATAGTCAAATTTGCCATGTTTTGATCAAGATAAGTGCGGTAGAAGGTGTGAATGGAGAACTGCATAACTATGTGGTCGTTTTAACTGACATTTCTTCACAAAAACGAACGGAGCAAGAATTATATCAACTTGCAAACTATGACACCTTGACGGGGTTACCGAATAAAGCGTTATTTATTGACAGAACAGAGCATGCAATAGAGCAAATGTATGGTACGCAACCAGTGGCTGTACTGGCTATTAAGTTTAAGCGTTTACAACATTATCAGGATAGCTATGATAGCGATTTTTATGATGTACTTATTAAGCAATTGGCAAATACCTTAAAGTGCTGTTTTCGAGATCACGATAGTCTGGCTATTGGAGTGAGCCAAGAATTTTACGTATTAATGGAACAAATAGAGGATATATCGCAAATTACCCGCTATATCAACTGTCTGATGAACCGTTTTGAACCTCCTGTTAAAGTACTAGAACATAGTTGTAATATACAGTTAAGTATTGGCGTGGCTATGTATCCTGAAGATGCCCTAAATGCGTTTACATTAAGTGACCGAGCAAAAATAGCGTTAAACCACGCAATGAAACATTATGGTAATCACTATCAGTTTTATCAAACTGAGCTAAACCTGCAGGTGCAAAAAGGCATTGAAATAAGCAAAATGCTTGAGCTGGCGAATCAACGGAATGAGTTTTGCAACTTGTACCAACCTATTATCAATGGTACGAGTAAAGTCATTGATGGATTTGAGGTGATGTTACACTGGCCTACAGATGCCCTTTACCGGCGAGATGAATTGACCGATGCAGCAGAGCAATCAGGGTTAATTAGTGAGTTGATGTTACAAACCTTAGAGCGTGCATTAATTGAATTGAAACAGTGGCATTTGTTCGCTCCGCAATTATATATTTCAGTGAACCTATCACCTTTAGATTTTCAATACCCAGAATTAATAAGCAAAATAGGGGATACGTTAAAAAGAACGCAAGTTGATGGGAAGCATGTGGTCTTTGAGATTTCAGAGCCTGTGATGATGACTGATATTCCTCACGCGTTGGAACGAATGTACCAGTTGAAGGTATTAGGGTGTCGATTGTTTATGGATGATTTTGGTACAAGTTATGCCTCATTAACGTATTTGAAAAAGTTACCGGTTGATGTGCTTAAAATTGATAAAGGCTTTATTCAAGACATAGGTGTAGATAATGAACACGAAGTGATCATTCATTCTATTTTGTCACTGGCACATAGCTTAGGTATTCAATGCATTGCTGATGGTATAGAAAATAAAACCCAGATGAAATTTTTACGCTTACTTGGTTGTGATTATTTTCAAGGCTCACATTTTAGTGAGCCAATACTGGGAGAGAAAATCGCAGATTTACTTACTTTGACTTGGCAACATCGCTTTTAGAGTTTGTTGCCACAGTGGCGACAGTATGTCGCGTAAGCGCGTTGACTACTCATGAGTTTTATTGCTTGGCTGGCTTCACTTGGGCTGAGCCCAAGCTCTACTCTCAAGCTTTCTAAATGTTGTCGCTCTTGTTCATCTAAGACGCCATCATGTAGGCTGTGTAAAACCGCTTCATTAAATGCATCTCTGCGCTTTCTGAGTTGTTCAGCAAAACTTGACGCTAATAAGCCTGTGGGGATGGCGACCATTCCCATACTTAATAATGTAATTACACCACCAAAAAAGCGACCAATAGGCGTTATTGGTACGACATCTCCATAGCCAACGGTAGTGAGAGTTGCCATTGCCCACCACATAGAATCAGGGATTGAACCAAATTTATCAGGTTGTACGTCATGCTCTAATAAATAAATGCCGCACGATGCCATTATTAATACCACAGACATGATAAAAAATGCGGCGAGTAAGCTACTACCTTCCTCTTTAAATGCGGCAAGTAATAATTGCATTGCTCTTGAGTAGCGAGTGAGCTTAAAAATACGGAAGAGCCGAATTACCCTTAAAAAGCGTAGGTCAAAGCTAATGAACATCATTAAAATAGTGGGTAAAATAGCCATTAAGTCAATCAATGCGAGCGGAGAGAAAATGTATGCTAGCCGCTTCTTTAAGTTTGAGGCGCTAAGTTGTTTAGCATCAATATTATCGACACAAGACCATAACCTCAGTAAATATTCAATGCTAAAAATACCCACAGATATGACTTCAAGTAGTAAAAAATAGTGATAATACTGTGCCGTGAGCTCTGGTACCGACTCTAAAACAATAGCGACCACATTGATCATGATAAGCGCTATTAAAAAAAAATCTAAATATCCCCCCATTTTTTGATAGGGGCGGCGACCTGCAAGCAGCGCAGCCACTTTTTCTCTGTATGTTGTCATCATAGTTTGCTGATTTCTAATCGCATGTCTACTGTACCCTCAGAAAAATCACGAGTGACAGTAAAGCCTAATTTTTTTGAGAGCTCAATCATACCTATGTTTTCTGGTAATGTAATACCTACAACCATTTCAACACCGATGGATTGGCAGTGTTTTATCACCGCTTGCATAAGAACTCTGCCAAGCCCAAGTCCTTGACAATCAGACCTAACGATAACTGAAAATTCAGCATTGTGGTTATCTGGATCCATCAATACTCTCGAAACGCCCAGTGTTCTATATGTGCTTTTATAGGGCTGAGAAACTATAAAGGCCATTTCGCGATCATAGTCAATTTGTGTCATCTTCGCGAGTTGTTCATGGTTAAACTGCGGTAACTCCCCAAAAAACCGTTTATACCTATCCTCTTTCGTGAGGGATTGATCAAATTCTTGGTGTGTGCGCTCATCTTCAGGTTTTATCGGTCTGAGGATTGCATGGGTATTGTTTGTAAGTGTGATTTGGGTGACAAGCTCCTTTGGGTAAGGGCGAATTGCCAGCCTTTTTTTGCCAAGCTTAGGCTGGTATGGTCGTAGTGTGATATCAGCATCCAAGACAAGAAATTGGCCAGAACTGGCCAAAATGGGATTTAGTTCAATACTGTGAATGTCAGGTTGATCAACAACCAGCTGCGAGACTCGGGTTAATAGCGCACATAGGCGATATTTATCAACTTTATCGGGTAATGTGCGCTCTTTTAATACCCCTTTATCGTGAGCCGCAGCGATTAGATATTTGGCTAAATTCATGTTTAATGGGGGAAGTGCAACGGCTGCTTGGGAAAACTCGAGCCCAGTACCCGCTTCTCCTAGCAAAATAACGGGGCCAAAGTTTTGCTCTGTTTTAACGGCAATTCTTAGCTCTTGAACACCAGCTCTGGGTGCCATCCTTTGTAAGGAGAACCCCTCGATTTCGGCATGTGGATATGTTTCTTTGATGCGTAGCAGCATTGCAAAAGCGGTTTGCTCTACCTCATGCGCATCATTTAAGTTTAACACTACGCCACCGACTTCAGATTTTGAAGGGATCGAGGCACTGATCAATTTAAGTGCAATTGGAAAGCCTAACGCTTGAGCTTGCTCTTTTGCTTCACTGGGTGTGAGCGCTATGAGCGTTTCAATGCAGTGCACCCCGTAATGACTGAGAATTTTGCTTGCTAAATGGGTTGATAGGTGTGAAAAACCGTGAGATATGAAATGTTCAACCTGTAGTTTGGCAGCTTGACTGTCGATTTGATCATCATCGCTGGTGGACTCAGGAGTTTGTGTTAAGTGCTTTTGGTTACGACGATAACTGACTAAGTGCATAAATGCACCTACGGCGCCTTCGGGTGTCCGATAAGTTGGAATAGCGTGTTCTGCGCATACATATCGTGCTTCGTATGCCGCCTCTTCACCCATAAAGTTTGTTATGACATATGGTCGAGCCATTTTATGTATTTTATCGAGTGTCGTGGCAATTATTTCTGCGTAATCTTCACTAGGCGCTAAAGCTGAAGGCGTGTGTATTATGAGTAGGTTTCTTACTTCAGGTGCTTTGAGCAAAATATCTAACGCTTTTTGATAACGCTGTGGTGATGAATCTCCGAAAATATCGACAGGATTTGATGTCATATCCGATTGTGGGATCACTTTATTGAGTGCATCTCGCGTTTGTTGAGACAGCTGAGTTAGCTTCCCTGAATGTTGTAACAGCGTATCAACGGCCATAATTGCGGGGCCTCCGCCATTGGTGAGTATGGTTAACTGTTCGATTTGTAAGAGCTTGGGATGAAGTGCTAATGTTTGTGTCGCTGCAAAGAGTTCTCGCAAGTCATTCACTCTCAGCATACCCGCGCGCTGAAACATAGCGTCATAGACTGCGTCGTCCGAAGTGCTGCCCCCGGTATGAATGAAAGCGGCTTCTGCACCAGCTTGAGTCCGTCCTGTTTTAATGACGATGACGGGTTTACTAAATGCAGCAGCACGCGCAGCAGATATAAACCGTCTGACATCTTCGATATTATCGATGTATAAGAGAATTGCTTTGGTTTTAGGGTCTCGGCCTAAAAAGTCGAGCAGCTCGTCAAAGTCAATGTCAATGCAATCCCCAACAGAGACAAAGTAAGAGAATCCAATACGCTTGTTTCTGGCCCAATCTAAAATAGTTGAACACACTGCGGCTGATTGTGAAACAAACGCGAGTCTACCTGACTGAGCAACAGTATGAGAAAAACTTGCGTTTAATCCCAAATGAGGGATTAGTAAACCAAGGCAGTTAGACCCAAGTAGTGTTACATTCGCTGATTTAGCTGTGTGCTTTAAAGATATTTTTTGCTGCGTATTTAGGCCGGCTGCTATGATGATCGCGTGTTGACAGCCAAGGCGGCCAAGCTCTCTGATCACTGTATTTAAAGTGGCTTTATTCGTGCAAATAACAGCAAGGCTAGGTACATGTGGTAAGTGTTCAATACTTGGGTAAGCGAGTACTCCATGGACAGCGTTATGCTTGGGACTGACAGGCATAATAGGTCCTTTGAAGCCCCCTTGTAATAAATTTCTCATGACGATATAACCAGCGCGGCCTGGATTGTTTGAGGCACCAATCACTGCAACTGAACGAGGGGAAAAAAACTGGCTTATGCGTTTCACGCTCATAAAAGAATTCCTTATTATAATTCAAGTTCAGCTTAGGCTCATCGGTTAGGTATCACTCTATCATTTTTTTAGCGACGATCTAGCCTATTAAGGTTAGACTTTGATCTGACAACTTATTTTAGGGGAAAAGTGACATGCCTGTAGATATGACAAAGCACATAGGCGCTTCGATAGTTCTGGCTTTGGGAGCTATTGTGAGTACGTGGCTGATCATCAATACCATTGCTGATATTAAAGCAATGGAAAGAACGGTTCAGGTTAAGGGGTTAGCCGAGCATGAAGTGTCAGCGGATACTGTTATTTGGCCTGTATTTTACAAAGATGCAGACAATAATCTAGATGCATTAATGGCGCGTGTTGATGAGAAAAACTCGGCGATTCGCGCATTTCTAGTACTGCAAGGTTTTGATGATGAAGAGATTAGCGTGTCTGCTCCTTCTATTGTTGATAAATATGCACAAGAATATAACCAGAGCGAGCGTGGTTTTCGCTATGTCGCCAAAGCAGGCATGACCGTATTTAGTCATACGCCAGATAAGGTAAAAACAGCATTTTCTCAGCTAAGTCAGCTCGCAAAGCAGGGCATTGCTATTACCCAAGATGATTATCAAAATAGGGTAGAGTATATGTTTACCCAGCTCAATGATATTAAACCTGAGATGGTGCAGTTGGCGACACAAAAAGCGAGAGAAGTTGCGTTGAAGTTTGCGAAAGACTCAGACTCTCAACTAGGAAAAATTAAATCGGCTCGACAGGGGCAATTTAGTATTCGTGATAGAGACAGTAATACACCACATATTAAATTGGTACGGGTTGTAACAAGTGTTGAGTATTACTTGGCGGATTAGTCATTTTTTGGGGGGGGACCTTGAGTTTCCACCTAGCCAGTATTTGTTGATAAAGCCCTTTCTTTTTTATGCTTTGCAGTGCTGTGGCGAGGCGTTGGCAGATATTATTGGGTATTTGCTGATTGGCTACCAAATGTAAAGCGGAAGGGAAGTGGGTAATATGTAACTTTTTTTCGACTTTGAGGGCACTATACCCAGAATTTTTTAACTCTTTTTCAAGTGTAAGGGTATTTGTCATCACAAAATCAACTCTGCGCTTAAATAACACATGCCATAATTGTTGATAGTGACTGGCAAGAAGAAGATTTTTATCTTCTACAAAGCCTGAACTTTGTAAATATCGCGCACTAGAATACCCTCTAATTGTGCCGACCCTAAATTGTTGTGCATCATTAAGCGTAGAAACATGATGAGGGGAGCCTTTTAAACTAACCAGATAAGCATCAGCGAAATAAAGTTGTCCAAGCCAAGTAAATTTTGATGCGCGAGAGGAGGTTTTAAGTAGGGACATCATTAATGCTAAGGGGTTGCTTTGTAACTCATGATAAGCCCGTGCCATCGGCATAATTTCAAACTGCCCCTGTAATTGCGCTTCATGTAAGACGGCTTTAGTGATGTCAACGAGCGCGCCAGCAGCATTACCATTTTTATCGGAAAAGTGGTAAGGAGGTAAATCTTCAGCAACAAATACGAGTGGTTGCGCATAGCTGAGCTTTACCTCGAGAAAAAGCAAGGAAATGAAAATATAAAGAGTACTGCGCATACACCTACCTCCTCAATATTGATTTTTGATTGTAGGGAATTTAATCGTGAAGGGATAGAGGTAATTCTATTTTTAATTTAAAGTTCTTATTTATTAGCTGTTTACTTGTTTTTAATGCAAGTGTTATGGCTTTTTTTTAAGCCATTTATTCATTACTTTGTCGTATGCTTGAGTTATCTTGGTGTTGTTACAGGTATAAGGTAAACTTTGCCATTGTGTGGTTAACCCTGAGTCTGCAACGCGATTGTTAACGTCACCATTAAATACTTTATAGCACGTATTATTATGCTGGTATTCAGTGAATGTGTGGTTCTTTGCGATGACTTTTGGTTGCTTATTTAGCGTATTTAGGGTGTGTGTGATGATGCGTTTATTTTTACGGTTGTGTGGACTCGAAGAAAGAGGGGTCGTATGCGCCAGACCTTGAGCTTTAACGTGTTGTAGAAACTTACGTGGATTAATATCAAATTTTGTTGTTGGTATCTTTGTGGTTTTTGGGGTATGAGGCTGGGAGTCTGATACTGGCTTGAGCGATGTCGGTATGGGACGTGTTTTATTCGGATCTGGTGTGAGGCTTTTTTTGAATGGTGCTGATGCTTCTATGTTAAGGTTTTGATAAGTATCAATATTTTTTATTTTTTCTTCTTGATAAAGTCTATTGTTAGTCTCTATAACTAAATAAGTTTTTAGCACCGGGGTTATCGAATGGGGAATCGTAATGTGGTTTTGTGAATTGAATAAGTATAAAACGGCAATGTGTAATACAGCAGAGTAAAGCACTGTTTTTATAGTAAGTTGCACGTAGAAACCCCAATATCAAAAGTGACGTTATGACAAATAGGTGTCTAGAAAGTTCCTTTTAGACAAAGGGCTTTACTCATAACCTACACCAGTCATAGTTGTGAACCTTGAATAAACAGCCTTTGTTATGGTCGATAAAGTATCGATGCTGAATTTCTATGTTAAGGCGTTAACCACTATTTGCTATGGCTGCTTGTCATATAGTGATCTTTGATTTGCTCAAGTAGAGAGATTTCCCTAATAAGTGATAGGCCTTGCTTTTGACTGTTTGCGAGGGTTTTTTTGTTGTGCTCGATTGCCGTACTTATATCAACCCACATTGGAGACATACCGTTAGCGGTTTCATAGTCTTCCATTTTCGGTGTATCAAAGTGACCGCAAATATCACATATGTAGCAATCTGAAACAATGTGAATCACATCAAAGTCGTTTTTGTACCAAGGTCGATACTCTTCATATCTGCCAAAAGCTTCAATCTGGGTTATTTGCCTCACTCCCGTTTCTTCTTGTAATTCCCTAAGTAGCGCATCTTGGATAGATTCACCAGAGTCAACGCCACCACCAGGCAGGGTGTAGTCGTCATACCTAGCCGTATACAAGAGTAATATTTTATCACCATCGAGCACGATAGCCCGCGTTGTTTGGCGGGTAAATTGGGTCCCCAGCAGAGGCTTTACGGGGGTTGAGTTTAAACTACGCATAAAAAGAGACGGGCCGATGATCACAAAGCCCGCAATTATACGTAAAATGATGCCAGATACAAAACCAAGGAAAAAATAATGTTGTGTTTTTTCCTTGGTCGGGACGTGTAGCGGTTTAAAACGGTGCTGGGTATTGTTTAAATACTTGTGTTATCTCTTCGAGTACTTCACTCGCCAGTGATTGCTCGAACGCGTTTAAGTTTTCCTTGAGTTGTGACATGTTGGTTGCACCGATAATGGTCGATGTGACACCATCGACTTGGTTGCACCATGCCAGCGCCAATTGAGCCGGCGTTAATCCATGGCTTTTCGCGATATCGACATAAAGTTTCGTCGCTTGGTTACTATATTCAGTATCTCTAAATAGCCCTTGCCGTTGCATCAAAGTCCATCGACTACCAGCAGGGCGAGCACCATCGATGTATTTCCCTGTCAGCATGCCGGCTGCTAAAGGTGACCATGGTAAATAGGCGATATCTTCGTGAACACAGTTTTCAATGAGATACGGCCAGTCTTTAGCATGTAATAAGCTAAATTCATTCTGAATAGATACTGGCGCAGGTAAGCTGTGTTCACGTGCAAGTCTAAGGTATGTATTTATGCCCCATGTTGTGTCATCGGATAGACCCCAGTGCCTAATTTTTCCGGCTTCAATACAGTGTGCAAGCCCTTGTAAAATATCCAGCATATCGGCAGTTTCTTGCTCAGAATTCACGTTTGAAAAGTTGATTTCACCAGGTTGGTGTTTGGCGAAGTGGGGTGTACTGCGGTTGGGCCAATGTAGTTGGTACACATCAATGTAGTCTGTATTCAAGCGCGCTAATGAATCATCAACGGCTTCGATAATAGACTGGCCAGAGATAGGTGCGCCATTTCTAACCCAACTGAGCCCTGGGCCTGCGATTTTAGTGGCGATGATGAGTTGGTCACGCTTCTCTTTGTGGCGAGTTAACCAGTTACCAATAATCGCTTCTGTTTTACCATAAGTTTGCGGTGATGGGGGGACAGCATACATCTCAGCAGTATCAATAAAGTTTACGCCTCTGCTTAATGCATAATTAATTTGTTCATCGGCGTCATGTTGATTATTTTGTAAACCCCAAGTCATGCTGCCTAAACAGATGCGAGAGACATTAAGTTGGCTGCGACCTAAACGACTAAATTGCATGCTAACTCCTTGTTGTTATTGAAGTGACTGTGATAAGTCTGAAGAGTTAACATTGTAGTGTAAATAAGGGAATAGGAAAAGTTGCATAAATAGGAAATTTAGGGTCATAATAACTGTATATAAATACAGTTTAGTTTGTGATGCGTAAATTTATACACATTGATATGGATTGCTTTTATGCTGCGGTGGAAATGCGAGACAACCCTGAGCTGGCAAATGTGCCTATGGCTATTGGTGGAAATAGTCATCGAGGTGTCTTGTCAACGGCAAATTACTTAGCAAGAGAGTTTGGTGTTCGTTCTGCTATGTCTAACTATCAGGCTAAGAAACTCTGTCCAAACTTAGTCATTGTTCCGGGGCGAATGCCTGTTTATAAAGAGGCTTCGGTGCAAATTAGAGCGGTGTTTTCAAAATATACAAATTTGATAGAACCGCTGTCGTTAGATGAAGCATATTTAGATGTGACTGACAGTCGGCACTGCGCTGGCAGTGCGACGTTAATTGCTGAAAAAATTCGTGCAGATATTTTTGATGCAACCGGATTAACGGCTTCTGCTGGTGTTGCCCCAATTAAGTTTTTAGCCAAAATAGCCAGTGATGAAAATAAACCCAATGGACAGTTTGTGATCACCCCATCAGAGGTGGGCGATTTCATTGATACACTCGCGCTTAAAAAAATACCTGGTGTTGGTAAGGTGACGCAACAAAAGCTACAAGCGATGGGGTTGGCGTACGGAAAAGACATCAAAGCGTGTGAAGAGCATTTTTTAACTCAGCGCTTTGGCAAGTTTGGTGGCGTGTTATGGCGTCGATGTCAGGGGATTGATGAGCGTGGTGTCGAGACCCATAGAGTAAGAAAATCAGTAGGAGTAGAAACCACATTTAGTGAAGATACGAGTGAGTTTGAAATACTAAAAGCACGTTTAGTCAATGATTTATTACCAGAGCTCAATCGTCGAGCTGTCAAGCATATTCAAGAGCGGGGTATTGCTAAGTTAGGAGTGAAAGTTAAGTTTTTCGATTTTCAACAAGTCAGCAAAGAGTGTCAATTCGATGTGTTAGATGCCAATGTGTTGTGCAACTTATTGAATGAGTTATTGGCGCGTTATCGACACAAACCCGTCCGGCTTATCGGTATTCAGATTGGGTTATTAGATTCAAAGCACAGCCAACCTCAACTCGGTTTATTTGATTTAGACTAAAAGATAAGTGCTGTGGGCTGTATTTATGATAACGTAAAGTTAACAAAAAATAATAATTAACGGGAGCCCACTATGCAATCGATTATGATTGTACTGTTTGGTATTGCTGGAATGATATTTGGATGGTTTGTGTATTCGAAGTTCATTGCTGAAAAAATATTTAAAATGGATGATGGCTTTGTCACTCCAGCCCATGAGTTGAACGATGGTGTTGATTATGTGCCAACCAACAAAGTTGTTTTATGGGGGCATCATTTTACGTCTGTGGCAGGAGCAGCACCTATCGTAGGGCCTGCGATAGCGGTGTATTGGGGATGGGTACCCGCGGTCTTATGGGTTGTTTTAGGCACAATTTTCTTTGCTGGCGTGCATGATATGGGCGCTTTATGGGCAAGTACGCGCCATAAAGGCAAATCAATGGGCGCACTCTCAGAAACGGTTATTGGTAAACGCACGCGCGCATTATTTATGATCGTCGTATTCTTAGTGCTACTGATGGTAAATGCGGTATTTGGTGTGGTGATCGCGAATTCATTTGTCGCGAACCCAAGTGCAGTATTACCTGCTTGGTCTGCCATTATTGTAGCTTTAGTGATTGGCCAATTGTTGAAGCGAAAAGTCCCCTTAGTCCCTTTATGTATAGTCGGTGTGGCTATTTTATATGCAACAATTTACATAGGCTCAGGTGCGCCAATTTCGTTGCCAAGTGAGTTGCTCGGACTGACAGACAAAGCCAGCTGGATTGTGATCTTATTTATTTATGCCGCAGTGGCGTCCTTACTACCTGTATGGATGTTATTGCAACCGAGAGACTTTATTAATGGTATGCAACTCTTGGTTGGTTTAGTGCTCTTGTACGGAGCGGTGTTTGTGGTGATGCCTGATATCACGGCGCCGGCGTTTAATACGCAAACCGTTGTTGATACGCCAAGTATCATTCCTTTGTTATTTGTCACGATTGCCTGTGGTGCTGTATCTGGCTTTCACGGCATTGTTTCTTCTGGCACCAGTTCAAAGCAATTAAACAAAGAGTCCGATGGCCGGTTTGTTGGGTATTTGGGCGCCATAGGTGAAGGGTGTTTGGCTTTGATCACATTGGTTGCTGTGAGTGGCGTGATGCTTGCTGTATCACCTGAAGAGTGGCATGAAATATATAGTCATTTGGGCGCTGGGAGTGTGTCTGCATTTATTACTGGAGGGTCGAATTTAATCAGTAATGGATGGGGGATTTCAGCTGAAATAGCAGCGACTTTACTCGCTGTGATGGTGGTTTTGTTTGCTGGAACGACGATGGATTCAGGGGTGAGATTACAGCGTTACATTATCCAAGAGTGGGGGGATATTTATCAGCTGACATTGCTCAAAAATGGTGTAATCGCGACATTTATCGCCGTCGCATGTTGTTTGTTACTCGCTTTTGGTGCTGGTGGGGCGTCAGGTAGCGGTGGGATGATCATTTGGCCATTATTCGGCTCAACCAATCAAATATTAGCCAGCTTAACGTTATTGGTGATTTCTGTGTATTTAATTAAGCTGGGTCGTCCTGCAAAATTTACTTTGATCCCAATGAGCTTTGTGCTGGTGATGGCTTTTTTTGCTGGGTTAATTAAGCTTGTTGAATATTATGAGCAAGGAAATTGGTTATTGGTGAGTTTAGATATTGTCGTACTCGTTGTGAGCGTGTTAGTGATGTTAGAAGCTTGGTCAGTAATCACTCGGCTTAGGAAAGATAACGCTACGCATAAGCAAACTCAGTGATACAAACGCAATTTGAGGTTTATCGCACAAACTGGTAAACCCCCACTCAATAGCTGATAATTGGGCCCTTAAGTTACTCTTTAAGGGCCCTTTTTATGTCTTTTCCTCTCGCGTTACCCTGTCATGATTTTTTAACTCAAGATGCAGATGCAGTGATTGTAATCGCAGCCAATGTGCATGATCTTGGTCATACTCAATTGAATGCCACTTTGGCCCCCTACTTGGTGGTCGATCAACGTATCGCCAGTAAAGCAACGTTAGTGCTTGCCAATGACTTACCTGGCAAACGTTTGATTGTGTCGCCTACTGGACCATTGCACCGTGATTATGATGATGTACGCCGCGTATTTGATGCAGCTAAATCGGCGATTACAGAAGCAAAATCAGCCGGTGTGACAAACCCTGCACTGATGGTTGTAGGGTTACCTGCTGATGAGCGCTACAAAAACGCGTTAGAAGTGGCTTTTTTAGGCACTTGTCAAGCATTGTGGCAACCACTTGAAGCACGTGAATATCGTGGTGAGAGTATTGAGCCTATTACTGTAATACATATGGTCGGGGCGACTGAAATGCAGACGAAGCAATTAAATGCGATTGCTGCAGGTCAATATGCTGCCAGAGATTTATGTGGCACAGAGCCTGAAAGAATGGCACCGCCACGTTTTGCTGATTACTGTGAAGCATTATTTGTGAACACCTCTGTGGCCGTTGAAGTGATATCAGATATTGATAAAATTGAAAATGACTACCCCATGCTGGGTATGGTAGCGCGTGCATCTTATGCTGTTGAACGTCATCACCCTCGTGTTGTTAAGTTGGAGTATACGCCGACAGATGAAGTAACCCGTACTCTAATGTTTGTTGGTAAAGGCTTGGTATACGATACTGGTGGGGCTGATTTGAAAGTGGGTGGTTTTATGGCAGGTATGAGCCGAGACAAAGGCGGGGCAGCATCTGTAGCTGGTTTTATGAAAGCCGTTGCTGAATATCAACCTAAAGGTGTCAAAGTTATTGCTTACTTAGCCGTTGTACGTAACTCAATTGGCTCAGATTGTTTTGTACCAGATGAAATTGTAACATGCCGTGAAGGTCTTAATGTTCGGATAGGTAATACTGATGCTGAAGGACGTTTAGCCATGGGCGACTTACTGAGTGAAATGAAGGATTTGGCTAAATCTCAAGTTAACCCTGAACTATTTACAGTGGCGACACTGACTGGGCATGCAGCACGCGCAGTGGGTCCATATAGTGCTTATGTTGAAAACGGCCCGGCACGTACAGCAAAAATATCTCGTCAATTGGCTGATACGGGAGATTTGTGGGCTGATGGTGCAGAGCTATCGCGTAGTCGTTGTGAAGATTATGACTTTATAAAACCACGCACTTTGGCTGATGACGTTATTTCAAGTAATAATGCGCCATCCGCTATCACTGCGAGGGGTCATCAATTTCCCATGGCATTTTTAGCGTTAGTAGGTGGGCTAGATAAACACGGCTGTGATGCACAGCAGCCTATTCCATATGTTCATATGGACATTGCAGGAAGTGGTGTTGAAGGGGGAGATTGGCAGCATGGAAAACCAACTGCTGCAACGGTATCTAGCCTATTTGCACGCTATTGTCTGTAGCTGTTGAGTGGTGAACAGGTCTGGACTTCGTCAGTAGTTAGTTCAATCACTCCAAATTACACTAGGCAGCGAATATCATTATTTGTTGCCTAGTTGTAATGTACATTGGGATAAGTTAAATCTTAAATCGCTGCACGATGTCATCCAAATGATGACTGGATTGTTTTAGATCAAGGCTGGCATCCGTTAGGGAATGAGTTGTGTCTAGAGACTGGTGGGTAGCGTTAGATAAATCGGTAATACGTAAACTGACCTCTTGCGCAACACTGTTTTGTTCTTGAGTTGCTCTTGCAATATCGCTATTCATTTTACTTATCACTTTGATTAACCGTCCAATTTCATCTAGGGATTGGTCAGTGCCGCTGGCTTGTTTTACTGTACTAGTTGATATTTCTTGGCATAACTGCACAGCCCTCACCGTTTCTTGGGCATTTTTTTGCAACTTTTCAATCATTTTTTGGATTTCGTCAGTGCTTTGCCCTGTGCGACTTGCTAGGGTGCGCACTTCATCGGCTACGACCGCAAACCCTCGGCCTTGCTCTCCGGCTCTGGCTGCTTCAATTGCCGCATTAAGAGCAAGTAAATTTGTTTGCTCTGAAATACCACGAATGACATCCAGTACAGAGCCGATGTTATTACTCTCGGTTGCTAAAATTGCAGATACTTTACTTACACTTTGGATATGGGTTGACAGAGTCTGAATGGCAGTAATGGTATTTGCAACAACTTGCTTACCCTGTTCACTATTTAGCAGTGCATCAGCGGCTGCGACTTCAGCAGCACGAGCATTTTCATTGACTGCCGTTATTTGTGTACTCATTTGCTCAACGGCAGTAGCAACCTGCTGACTATTGTCATTTTGTAGTTCTATGTGGGTTAAGTTTATGGCACCTGCTTCATTTACTTGGTTAGCAAAGAGGCCCAAATGTGCAGCACTCTCAGCGACTTGAGAAATGGATTGGCGCATTTTTTCAGTATATAAATTGAAGTGCCGTGAAAGCCGAGAAATTTCGTCGTTGCCTTGCTCGTTCAGCTGTTGGGTTAAGTCTCCTTGGCCTTGAGAGATATCTTTCATCATGTTTGTTGCCAGGCGAATTGGATTTAAAATGCTGTTACTAATAATGGTGCAAAGGATGGCTAAAACAATAACGATGATAATAACATCTATGATCATACGCCAGCGAAGCTCTGAAAATGCGTCATCTATGGTATCTAAATAGACCCCAGAACCGACTATCCATTGCCATGGGAGAAACCCTTTAACAAATGATATTTTATCTACCGGTGTTTGTGCGCCAGGTTTAGGCCATTTGTAAGGCACAAATCCTTCCCCGTGACTGACAACCTTGTCCACCATCTCTACAAATAAAGGGGTCCCGTCAGGGTCTTTGCTATTCGTTAAATTTTTTCCATTGAGCTGTGGTTTCAGTGGGTGCATAACCATCGTTGGGGTGAAATCATTGACCCAAAAGTAGTTATTACTGTCATATGTAAGCCCTTTGATTGCGGTTAATGCAGCATGTTTAGCGGCAGCTTCTGTTAAGAGGCCTGTTACTTGTCGTTGGTGATATACAGAGAGTAAGCTGTGTGCAGTTTCGACCAAATTTTTGGTTTTTTCATATTGTTGTTTTTTTAGAGTGGCGTACTGCTGAGTTAAATTTGTCAAACTTAGAATAATTAGTCCTAATATGACTACCATGAGTAACATCATAAGGCGTTGAAAAATCGTAAATCGTCTTAAAATCTGCATATCAATCTCCTTGCTAAAAATACACAGTCCTGTGCATAAAGATAACGGGCGAGGTTTTAAGATAAAGAAATAAAGAGAGTCTGTCAGTACATTTTTAAGATGTTTTTATCTTTAAAAGCAAAGAGTTACTTGTTTTTGTTTAACAAGGAATACAATTAGATTTTGGTCTAAGAAAAAGCCCACAAATATGGGCTTTTTGGCTAAATTTACATGTTGAAGTGACGGTTAAAAAAGTTTGTGATCGTTTGATGTAAATGGGTTTGCACTTTCTTACCGCGTAAGCTGTGCTTTGAACCTGGGTATGTCATCATCTCGAATGGTTTCGCATTGTCTTGAAGCTGTTTAAAGAGTTTAGTTGCATGAGTAAATAACACGTTGTCATCTGCCATACCATGATAAATCATCAATGGACCATTTAAATTATCAGCAAAAGGGAAGACAGCACTTTGTGTATAGCCTGTTGCGTTACTTTGCGGGTGCCCTAGGTAGCGCTCAGTGTAATGGGTGTCGTATAAAGCCCAATCAGTCACAGGGGCACCTGAAACACCTGCTTGGAAATAATCACCAGCTTTAAACATAGCCATAAGTGCCATATACCCACCGTAACTGTGACCGTAAATACCAATTCTTGTCGGGTCAACGTAATCAAGCGAGCGCAAGAACTCAACACCTTTGATTTGGTCAGCTACTTCGACAACCCCTAACTTTTTATATATTGGCGCTTCAAAGGCTGTCCCACGGTTATGTGAACCACGGTTATCTAATTGGAAAATCACATATCCTTGTTGTGCCATGTATTGAAAGTAAAGGTTTTTATTACGCCAACTGTTGGTAACCCGCTGTGCGTGTGGTCCACCGTATACATTGACCATAACAGGGTGCTTTTTGCCTTTTTCCATATTTGTAGGTTTGAAAATACGGTAATGCAATGTTTGTCCGTCTTCGGCTTTAATGGTGCCATACTCAGGTTCCGCCAACTTACTCAAATAAGGTGTAAGTGGGTGAGTACTGTCTAACTTGTTTTGCTCCAGCCAAGTAATGAACTCTCCATTTACCTTACGTAGCGCGACAGAGTTGGGCTTGTTAACTGAGGAGCTATTATCAATAAATGTTTTAGCATCTTTGGCGACAACGATTTTATGATAGCTGCCCGTTTGTGTGATACGTTTGGTATTGCCTGATGTGAATATAGGGGCGCTATATAAATGTTGTTCTAGAGGTGTATCTGCACGACCAGCAAAATAGATGACCCCTTTAGTCTCATCAATACCTTTTATACTATCGACAATCCACTCCCCTTTGGTGATTTGGCGAATGAGTTGGCCATTGGTTCGATAGAGGTATAAATGTTTATATCCATCACGTTCAGAGGCCCACACAAAGTGTTTTTTGTCGGCTAGGAAGCGTAAGTCAAAGTGTAAGTTAACCCAAGTATCACTTTGCTCTGTTAGCGCAACCGTTTGCTGTTTTGTTTTGGTATTATAAAAGCGCAACTCTAATGCTTGTTGAGAGCGATTTTGCCATTGATATGAGAGCGTTTTATCATCTTTAAGCCATTTAGCGCGGGCAATGTAAATATCTTCATTTTTGCCTAAGTCAATCCAGTCAACCTGTTGGTTATTCAGCTTAACAACACCTAGGGCTATTTTGACATTACTTGTACCTGTGAATGGGTAACGCTGATTGAATAGTTTAACTTCATCGGCATATATTTCGTTACGAATTGCTTCTTCTACAGGGCTTTCATCGATACGAGTAAAGGCGATTTTTTTCTCATCACCTGACCACCAGTACCCGGTCATGCGACTCATTTCTTCTTGCGCAACAAATTCAGCCATGCCATTTTTGATGACGCCGCCGCCATCCGTGCTGAGCGCAATTTCTTTGCCACTGGCAAGTTCAAGTGCGTATAAATTTTGCTCACGAATAAATGAGACATAGTTGCCTTTCGGAGAGAAGCGAGCATCGGTTTCAAAAGCAGGTGTATTTGTTAGTTTCTTACTTTTTCCAGAGTCTATTTGATAATGGTATAGGTCGCCGTTTAAAGGAAACAATAAGGCTTTTCCATCGTTTGACCATTTGTATTCGAGAATACCGCGACCAAAAACCCGTTGTCGTTCACGGCGGGCTTTTTCTTCGTCAGATAAAGTTTCAGGCCCTGAAAATAGCGCGGCTGAGTCAACTAATAATCGGTTAGATTTGTCTTTTAGGTTGTACTCCCAAAGGTCGTAACGGTTATAGTCGTTTGTTTTACCTTGTAAATACGTGACACGTTTGCCATCAGGAGAAAATTTTAGTTTAACAGGGGCTTTGCCTGCTAAGTTTGGGTCATCAAAAATACGTTCAAGGGAGAGGGGTTTTGCTGCAATGGTTGCACTGCACAATATAAGCGGCAGACATAACGCTAAAGACGAAAGAGTAACTCGCACAAGAGGGCCTTATCAAAGTGATTTGTTGGTTGGATGTTATAGGCAAGCATAGGCAATGGCAACAAATTGGGATAGAGTTCACATAATAATAAGTGTAAGTGGAGGTAATTATGACATTTGAGCTCGCCCCAGAATTAAAGCGTGATTGTATCGAGTTAGTTGATTGGCAGTTATGCAAAGTACTATTGTTGAACGATAGCCAATACCCGTGGTTTATTTTAGTACCAAGAGTTGATAATTTAAAAGAGATCATTGATTTAAGTCAATCTCAACAAAGCCTTTTTTGGTCCGAATCAGCAAAGCTTAGTGAGTTATTACGAGAAGTATTTAATCCAGATAAGTTAAATATTGCAGCTTTAGGTAATATGGTGCCGCAATTACATGTGCATCACATTGCGCGGTTTACAAATGATATTGCATGGCCGAATCCAGTTTGGGGCTTGCATCCAGCAGTGCCTTATTCAAATGAGCAACTTATATCACTAAAAAAGGCGCTAGCGTTGTAGCGCCCCACTATGGTGTTAAATTTAAAGTACCGAATTACAAACCGAGCACTTTTTTACCTTGCGTAAATGTGACATCTACCGGAATGCTGGCCGCAGACAATTTTGCTAAATCTGCTTTCAACTCAGCTTTAATGCTTCCATGTGTTGCAATAAGTTGGCTTACTTTTTCGTAGTCACCATCACCTTGTAGAGTAAGAATTAACTGTGATAAGTTTTTCATCGCAGTCGCCATTTCCTTCATGTTTACTTTGTAAAGACCTTGTGCATTTTTAGAGAATGCCCCTTGCTCTTTGAAGAAGTTAAAGCGGATCATGTTGGCTTTGCCATGGGCACTTGATGCGCCGAAACGTACAGAGCGGAAAATCCCAGCCATAAATGTGGTGTAGTAGTCTTCCAATGTTCCCTCTGTTATCTCACCTTTTTTAAGTAACTGCTCGACCATGTATAAACCAAGAATGTCAGCTTTCCCTTCTTCCAATGCACTTGCATGCTCTTGTAATGATTGACGAACGGTACCTTTATCAGTAATGGTATTTTTAATTCCCAGTCCATGTGCGACTTCATGAAACATGGTATTGGCAAAAAAGGCGTCGAATGTAATATGTTTACGTTGCTCGGGCACAATTAATTGTTCAGAAATTGGAAGCATGATTTTATCAAACTTCGCGCGCATTGCATTTTTTAATTGCAAACGGCGAGTGCCTTTTTCTAATTGAACTTGCTCATCATTAGGTAAATTAATTGCAATTGTTTTACTGCCGGCGTTGGAGTGACCGGCATAATAAATGACATCATATGCGTTTAGGTCAGCATCAGAACCAGGTACTTCTTGTTTGTATTTTTTATCGACAGGCAAACCAGTCTGTAGCTCTGGTAAAAAAGCGGCAAATTTAGCGAGACGTTCACTCCATGCTAAGTCTTTTACAAGTACATAAGACTCAAATCCTGCACGATATCCGAAAAGCTGGTCTTCATAGGTTTCAATAGGGCCGATAACGATATCAATGGGGTTATTTTTCATATCCATCCACGCGAAATCAGAGCGTTGGTAGCTATTATTTAATAATGCATCTGCACGCAGGTTGAGGTAATTGGCAAATTCTTTGTCAACGGCTAACTTACTGGCTTCTCGTAATAAAGACGCTGCCTTTGTTAGCTCGGTTTGAAATACTTCTGAATATGAAGTACTCGATAGGTTGCCTTGATCATCACGTGTGATAATTGAATAAAGGCCTTGTTTGTCTTTAACCGATGAACTGTTTAATTCCTCTTTGGTAATGTTGTGAGGGTAAAATTCAGCGCCGGGTGTTTTGGGGCCAAAGCCAGATAAAAACACTTTATCACCATTGAGCCTATCCCATGGTCCATAATTGATCTCGGCAAATTGACGTACTTTTTCATCCGCTATGTTACCTAAGAATTGTGTTTTATCCATTCCAAAGCTTTGCTTCCAGAATAGGTCATCCATCAATTTAGAGGCATCGATTAATTTGCTGAGCATTTTCTTTTGATTATCAGTCAAATGCGATAAATCACTGGTTAGCGTTACGTCTGTATAAATATCAAGACGCGACTGCTTGGTATTGATTAGGTTGTAGTCATTATTTTCTTTGGTGCTTGTTTGCGTGTTATTTATTGTTTTTGGTTCTGAGCATGCACTGAGTGTTAACGCACTGGCGATAAGCAGTGCATGGCTAATTTTAGAAAGCTTCATGGGTAACTCTTTTGTTGTTATCTGTTTGGCTATCTACCATACCCGAATGTTTTATGGATTTCTGCCTTTGTACGTTGTAGTGGCAGTAAATATTAGTCATACGCGAATTAGTAAGAATATTTTTTATACTTTTCTTAACTTTATGGTTAACTTAGTCAATACTAAAGGGTATAAAAATAAGCGTGCTTTATTGTGCACACCAGAAAATTTCTACCCAAGGGATATAGCTTATGTCGACAGAAAATGCCTTACTGACCATTCTTATTGATAGGATAAATAACGATACACTTGTTTTGCCCACTTTACCTGAAATTGCTGTAAAAGTAAGACAAGCAGCAGATGATCCTGAAGTAAACTTAGCACAGATGGCAGAGGTTATTTCTCAGGATCCCGCTTTATCAGCCCGCATGATTAAAGTAGCCAATAGTGCGTTTATGGGACGCTCAATTAAGGTGAATACACTTAACCAAGCTGTTACACGAATCGGGTTGCGACAAATCAAAAATATCGCCACAGCAATGGCGATGGAACAATTGTTTGTATCGAACAATAAGTTGATCAGAACGTATATGGATAAGGCATGGCAAAAAACGCTCAAAGTGGCGTGCCAAGCTATTACGACTATGGATTTTTATCTTCGCGTAAATAAACATACCTCTCTAAATAAAGATACCATTACGTTAGCATCACTGGTGTTTAACATTGGCGTTTTGCCTATTTTAACAGAAGCGGAGCGTCATCCAGAAGTGTTCGCGAACCCGAGCTTTTTAGCTCATGCAATACAAAAGCTCGCGGGTAAAATTGGCGGAGCAATCATGAGGGAGTGGGGGTTTACCGATGACTTTGTTGAGGTTGCTGAAAGTTGGTCCAATCCAAACTACAAACCAGATCATGTTTGTTATGTCGACTTTATTCGTGTGGGTGCGATTATTGAAGGCATCTTACAAGTGTCTGATAAAGCTGCGGCGCTTAGCGCCTATGAAGCCAAGGGCGTAACGCGTACATTAGACATGTTTACGAGTGATGAATATTTATCGACGTTAGAAGATGTAAAAAGTATGTTTGCTTAACATCGCGCGTTTAAAAAGTAGTAAGGTGAAGCTCACCTTACTACTAACTAACCTCAGCTATGGATAAGCGAATTTGCCCAATAAAGCTATTTTTCTCACTCTCGGCGTTGCTTTCATTTGTAATAGCCTGCTATTACTGTATAAAAGCGCCTTGATATTGAACAAAATATCATCATTGGATTGTACGTAAGTTTGTTTTCAAAATATTTTCTATTCCAAAACCCTTATCCAAACCTGAGGTTAACTAATGTTTATAAGTCTTCAGCTTCGCCTAAGCTTTGTGTTAACTCATCTATCAGCTCTTTGATTTCTTCACTTACCAGAATAAAATCGGCATCGAGCTTTACGAGCATATCTTCTTTTGGAATATCAGCATTTTGTTCTTTCAGTGCGTCAGCGTAACTTAAGCGTTTAATCGAGCCGTCATTTTGAAGCATAAACTTAACACGCTCACGCCAATCTAAGGCGAGCTTAGTGACACGTTTACCACTTTCTAAATGGTGCTTGATTTCATCAGTAGATAAATCATGTTGCTTTAATTTTACTTGCGCGCCATTGTCATCCGGTTCTTCTAATTCAGCATCGGTACCAATTGCAAACCCATCTGGTGTTTCAAACTTAGTTAACCAATTGGTCAAAAACACATCTAAGTCATAATTGGCAAAAGCAGGAACAACGGGCAATGTACCAAGTGATTTGCGTAGTAATGCCAATAACTCTTCCGCCTTGTTGAAGCTGGCGCTGTTGACGATAACCCAGCCGTTCTCTTGATCAATAAAAGCGAATTGTAAACTTGATTTCTTAAATGCTTGTGGCAATAAAGTCGCGAGAATATTTTCTTTTAACTCGTCTTTTTCTTTTTTCTTAACTGGGCGGTTCTCTTCGCGCTCAATAAGCTCAACTTTTTCTGCAACCATGTCATTAACAACAGCTGCAGGCAGCACTTTCTCTTCGCGTTTTGCGCAAACTAAAATGCTGTTTTTTGAAAAGTGTGACAGGCTATTACCATGTTTACCGAATGCTTTTGACCAGCCAAATGTACTCATGTCTTGGCTACCACAAGGGCGGAATACATCTTGCTCTAATGCTTGTTCAAAATCTTCTTGGTTGTATGAGATATCTTGTTTGAATCGATAACAGATCAGGTTACTAAACCACATAAAAACGGTATCCGTGCTAAATAGTGGTCGCTATGATAACAATAATTTTCAGACAAGGAAGTGTTAAAGCGACTTGAATACAACAAAGGTAAGAGATTGCTGTATTCAAGTAAACAGACTAACTAAACATCGCCAATGGTGCTTGCATGTTTTTAGGGAAACTGATTTGGTATACTAGACCTTTACCTTCTTCACTGGTTACTTCTATATCGCCATTAAGTGTTTGTTTTACCAAATTTAAGGTGATGTGAGTACCTAAGCCACTGCCGCCTTGATCTCTTTTAGTTGTGAAAAATGGGTCAAACAATTTCTCCAGTTGCACAGCACTGACACCGCGACCATTGTCTCTATACAAAATACGTACATCATCGTTGTCATCAGTAATTTCAATATCTATGCTGCCTTTATCAATACCTTCAAAGCCATGGATCAATGAGTTCATAATAAGGTTAGTAAATATTTGACTAATCGCGCCAGCAGGCAAGTTCAGGGTTAAATCTTCGGGGCAAGAAATATGAATATCATGCTTGGTTTTTTTTATTTTAGGGTGTAAAGAACGAACAACTTCTGCCAAGTATTCTTTAAAGTTAATAGTACGAACGGCCTCACTGGCTTGGTCAACCGCAATTTGCTTAAAGCTTGCGACCAATTCAGAAGCTCTATCTAAGTTGGTTGTTAACAAGCTGGTGCTTTGCTTGGCCTCATTAATAAACTCCTCAAGTGCTTTTGGAGATAAGGTTTTGGCCTCATAAGCGGCCTCTAGCTGATGTAACCGTTCCTGTAAAAATGATGTAGCGGTCACACCTATACCCACAGGGGTATTTATATCATGGGTTATCCCAGCTACAAGGCCACCTAGGGCTGCCATTTTCTCAGATCCAACCAAGCGCTCTTGTGCCATATTTAGCTCGTCAAGGTAACGTTCAAGTTCTTTTTGTTTAGTTAATAGCTCTAACTCTGTTTGGCGACGTAGATCTATTTCTTCTGTAAGCGTTAACTTTTGCTTTTCTAGCTCATATTTTTGTTGTTGTAAGTCCATCATTGCTTGACTAAGGTTTGATGTTTTTCTTGCCACCTCTTGTTCTAATTGCAAGTTGTGCTGATCAAGTTTTTCATTACTTATTAGTAACTCTTTTTGTGTTTGATCCAGCTTTTTTCGGTACTCAGCGACTTTATCAATTAATTTATTGAACGCTTCTTCCATGACTTTAAGTTCATTGCGTTCAGTTGTGCCAATGTCTATGCGTTGCGCATCAATATTGTCTAATTCGAAGTCCTCAACTTGATCTGTAAGATCTGTTAAAGGCTCAGTAAGTAAACGCCTAAATGCGATTAAAAATAAAATAATAAGGAATGTCGTCTTGATCATTGCATTGCCGATCAAGAAGTAAATGGAAATCATGATCCGGCTAAAGACGACTTCTCGACTAGAAAATAGGGTGACATCGCCCACTTGTGTTGCCCGGCCGGAAAACTCAAAAATTAATGGAAATGTGTACCCAAATAACCCCGATGGGGTATCTTCTATAATGGCTTCTTCTTGTACTAGCTGCTGACTATACAACTCGTGAATGTCGAGCGAACGGCCCAATTGAGAAATAATCTCTCCACTGTCATCGCGGACAATGATCCCTTCAATCATCGGAATTGCAAGTAACCCTTCAGCAGTAGTAACTGTTTGTTTGGTATTAAGTTCCCATATGGCACGCGTTAAACTTCTACTGAATGTTTTTTGTAGCATCGTTAATTCATTACGAATATAGTCCTTCGTATTGACGTATTCAGCAACGACTTGGCCACAGGTCACAACAAAGGTCAACAGAAAGTAAACCGATAGCACATTCGTGAGTAGCTTTTTCGATAGGCTTTTTTGTAACATGAATGAACCTTGGCTCCTCAATTAGGTCAACAGCAGGATATGTACTTAAACTTAGCTAATAAAGCCTTAAAAATAAATAAATATCTGACATTATTGCACACAATGTGCTTATTAAATGAATATATAGTTTAGGGGCTTACTGAATTATCATTAAATGTGGTATAAGTTGATGATTGCCATCGTACGGGTTATTGGAAGATAAATATTTGATATGAGTTATTCTATATTAGTTTGTGATGACTCAAGGGTTGCAAGAAAACAGGTTGTTCGTTGTTTGTCTAGCGCACTTGAGGCTAAGATTGTGCAAGCTGAAAATGGTGCGCAAGCTGTGACAATGTTAGAGGAGCAGCAAATTGATTTACTCTGTCTTGATTTGACTATGCCGGAGCTGGACGGTGTGGGTGTGCTTGAGGCAATAAAGCAGCGCAAAATAGAAACCTATGTGGTGGTTATTTCAGCAGATATTCAGCCAGAGATGAAAAGTCGTGTTATTGGTTTAGGCGCAATAGATTTTATTGAAAAACCGGTTACGGCAGAACAACTATTAACGCTCCTTGGACAGTATGGTATTCGTTAGCAAGAAGAAATAATGCATTTTCTCCTATAATGAGCAATGTTTTTGAAAAGGTTTGTCATTAACGTGAGTAAATTGCATAAAGATTGTTGTACTTTAGCCTTGACACTTCGCCTACATTTCAGGCACTCTTAACTCATGAAATTAAAATTTAACACTTCGACCATTATTATTACAACCACCATCCAATCTGGATAGTGGCATAGGTCGGTGCGTATTTAAAAGGCCTGTGTTCACTAAGAACACAGGCCTTTTTTCGTTTTTGGAATGAGGAAATTACCATGATGCGAGTATTAAAATTTGGCGGCTCTTCTTTAGCCGACTTTGATTGTTTAAGGCAAGTACAGAATTTAGTGTTAACCCAGTCAGGCGATGAAGCACTTATTGTTTTATCAGCACCTGGCGGGATGACAGATCAATTAGTTGAATTAGCAGCATTGGCAGAGCAAGGTGTATCGTATGATGTGCAGTGGCAAGCATTACAAAGCAGAGTAAATGCGCTACATCTGCAGGTGACCAAGCTATACGGTGAAATAGCGCATTGGCCTGACTTTTCAGCTTTGGCTAATAAATTAGCTGGGGTAAAACTTCTCAATCATTGTCCAGCACAAGTGCGCGCTTACATCATAAGCTTTGGCGAGCGAGTGAGCTGTGCCTTAATGCAAGCTATGTTGGGCAGCGCTCAAGCCAGTTATTTAGATGCGACAGACTGTATAGCGACTGTTGGTGGGTATTTAGATGCGGAAGTTGATTTAAAGCTGAGTAAGGCGCAATTTACTTTATCTATGCGTGAAAACCCCAACAAGTATTATATCATGCCAGGGTTTACCGGTCGCAATCAAGAGGGCGAACTTACGACACTTGGTCGCAATGGTTCTGATTACTCAGCAGCTGTTGCAGCCGCTTGTTTGCAAGCACAAGTCTGCCAAATATGGACTGATGTTGATGGTGTTTATAATGCGGATCCTCGTTTTATACGTAAAGCAACTAAAGTTGATTGGCTCTCTTATAAAGAAGCAATGGAATTATCTTATTTTGGCGCCAAAGTACTTCATCCGAAAACTATCTTGCCTTGTGCGAAAGCGGGTGTGCCGTGTGAAATAAAAAATACCCATAACCCAGATGTGCCAGGCTCGGTGATAAGTAATGAGCGTCGTGGTAATGAGCAGGTGAAAGCTTTATCAAGCTTAGAATCGCTCGCGATGCTGACGGTGTCAGGTCCTGGCATGAAAGGTAAAGTTGGTATGGCATCAAGAGTATTCAACGCGTTAGCGAATGATAACGTGTCTATTGTTTTAATCACTCAATCTTCTTGTGAATTCAGTATCAGTTTTTGTGTACACGAAGCAGATTTAAATCTGGCGTTGACCGCACTAGAACAAGCATTTGAATTAGAGTCTCAAGCGGGTTTGATTGAACCTGTTCAAGTACAAAGAGAGTTGGCGATAGTGACTCTGGTTGGTGATAATATGAAAGCACATCGTGGCTTAGCTGCGAAGTTCTTTGCATCATTAGCTCAAGCGCAAGTTAACATTGTAGCAATCGCTCAGGACTCTACCGAAAGTGCAATTTCTGCTGTTGTCGATGGCAGTTTATGTAATGATGCTGTGAAAGTATGCCATGAAAACTTCTTTACACATATTCCTTCAATTGATGTGTTTTTATTGGGGGTTGGCCTTGTAGGGCAGGAGCTGATCAAACAACTTGAAAAGCAACAATCTTGGCTTCAAAATCGAGATATAAAGTTGAACCTTTATGGTGTGGCCAATTCTCAAAAACTGTATCTAAATGCGCAAGGCGTCCCTTTTGATACTTGGCACGGAGAGTTAGAGCAGCAAACAGATGGACTTACTTTAGAAAGATTAGAAGCGTTTGTGAAATCAAACCACTTAATAAACCCTGTTATTGTCGATTGTACTTCATCGCAGCAGTTGGCTGACCAATATTGTAATTTTCTTAACGCCGGCTTTCATGTTGTTGCAGCCAATAAAAAAGCAAATACAGGAACTTATGATTACTATCAAGCATTAGTGAATGCAGCGCAACAAAAGCACCGTAAGTTTTTGTACGAAACAAATGTTGGAGCTGGCTTACCTGTATTAGATAATCTTCAGCTTTTATTTAGTGCGGGAGACGAACTCTTATCCTTTAATGGCATATTATCAGGGTCACTATCTTATATGTTTGGCGCATTAGAAGATGGCTTGAGTTTATCCGAGGCTACAGCGAAAGCGAAAGCAAACGGTTTTACAGAACCCGATCCTCGTGATGATTTATCGGGCACTGATGTGGCTCGTAAACTACTTATTATTGCCAGAGAGTCAGGGCTTGCGTTGGAGTTATCTGACATCGAAGTAGAACCGGTCGTCAGTGAGTCATTTGCTGAGGGAGCATCCGTTGACGAATTTATGACAAAACTTCCAGAGCTTGATGGTAGTTTTGCTTTGAAAGTGAAAGCCGCAGCAGAGCAAGGTCAAGTGTTGCGCTATGTTGGAAGTATTGAAAATGGCCATTGCAGAGTTGGTATTGAAGCCGTCGATAAGTCACATGCTTTATATGATATTCGAGATGGCGAAAATGCATTAGCCATATTGAGTCAGTATTATCAACCTCGCCCATTTGTTATTCGTGGTTATGGAGCAGGTGCTGAAGTCACGTCAGCGGGTGTTTTTGCTGATATATTAAAAACGTTGTCACGTTAGGAGTTACGCATAATGATATCTATTTATGCACCGGCATCCATTGGTAATTTTTGTGTTGGTTTTGATTCCTTAGGGGCTGCATTAGCGCCCATTGATGGTACTTTACTTGGCGATGTTGTTCATCTTGAACATGCGGACAACGATGCATTTTTTTGTGTTGGCCCATATGCCGAAAAGTTGCCAAAGAGCGCGCAAGAAAACTTAGCGTATCAATGTTTGGTGCATTTTCGAGAACATGTGGCTTCAGATATGCCAAGCGTGTCGTTAACTCTTGAAAAGCGTTTGCCGATAGGATCGGGGCTAGGCTCTAGTGCTTGCTCGGTTGTGGCAACATTTGCCGCGTTAAATGAGTTTGCACAAACGAAGTTATCTCAGGAAGCACTGATTGAGTTAATGGCTGACTTTGAGGGGAAGGTTAGTGGTGCTCGCCACTACGACAATATCACCCCGTGTTACCTAGGTGGGTTGCAGCTAACTTCCCATTTGGTCCCCAACAAGGCAGTCAGTGTTCCTGTCAGTGAAGATTGGCACTATGTTGCTGCTTTCCCAGGTTTTGCTTTAAATACTGCTAAAGCGAGAGGAGTACTACCGGCTAGTCTGAGCAATCATGAAGCGGTTGAATTTGCACAGCGGTTAGCGAGTTACTGCTTACTAATGCAAGTAGGACGTTTTGATGAAGCATTAGAACTTATGGAAGATAAATTGGCTGAACCCTACAGGCAGTCATTAATAGCTGGTTTTAGTGAGGCAAAATCGGCACTACCTAAATTGGGTGCTGAAATCGTGAGTATTTCAGGAGCAGGCCCGACGTTGTTCACTATTTGTAAGTCGTTGGCCGCAGCTGAACATTGTCAGCAGTGGTTGGAAAAAAATTATATTAATGCGCATGGCTTCAGCCATATTTGCAAGCTAGACAATCGTGGTACTCGTGCCATTTCTTTAGGAGTTTAAAATGAACCTCGTAAATTTAAAAGATAAACAACAACAGGTATCCTTTACGGAGGCGGTAAAAACGGGGTTAGGACGAAATCAAGGTGTATTTTTCCCCACTGATTTACGAAAACTCAGCGATGTAGATGCATTACTTGATTTGCCATTTGTAGAGCGAAGTACAGAAATACTTGCACATTTAATTGGCAATGAATTGCCTAAAGATACATTAGCAGACATGGTTCAGCGGGCTTTTAACTTTCCGGTGAAGTTAGAGAAAGTAGATGATAAAAACTATTGCTTGGAACTCTTTCATGGACCAACGCTTGCGTTTAAAGACTTTGGTGGGCGTTTTATGGCTGAATGTGTGGGGTTATTCAATCAAGGTGAACGCGTCACTATTTTAACCGCAACTAGCGGAGATACGGGCGCGGCTGTTGCTCACGCATTTTATAAAAAAGCCAATGTTGATGTGGTAATTTTATATCCTGAAGGCAAAATATCGCTGGCTCAGCAAAAACTATTCACCACTTTAGGTGAAAATATACATTGTTATGCGGTTGATGGTAGTTTTGATGATTGTCAGGCACTAGTAAAACAAGCCTTTTTAGATGAAGAGCTAAAAAATAAATTAGGACTTAACTCTGCAAATTCAATTAATATAAGCCGTTTAGTGGCGCAAGTTTGCTATTATTTTGAAGCCTTAGCGCAATTACCGAAATCAGAGCGTGATAATGTGCATGTATCGGTGCCAAGTGGTAATTTTGGCAATGTGTGTGCTGCGATGATAGGTTCTGTCATTGGTTTGCCTATTGCGAAGCTATCAGCAACAACAAATCAAAATGACACTGTTCCACGATTTGTTCACTCTGGTGATTGGGCACCAAAAGCAACAATGGAATCATTATCAAACGCAATGGATGTGAGTAAACCTAATAATTGGCCAAGAGTGCAAAGCATGTTGGACTCTGAGCAGTTTAGTAAACATGATTTTTATTCACGTAGCGTGTCTGAGCAAGTGACAGAGAAAGTGATGCGAGAAATTGCCCATACAGGGTATATCGCTGAGCCACATACAGCTATTGCGTTCGAAGGGCTACGCCATGATAAAGGTGAAAATAGCATCGGTATATTTTTAGCAACGGCGCACCCCGCTAAATTTAAAGAGTCAGTTGAAAATGTGTTAGGTCAAGAAATTGCGATGCCTCGCGTTTTGCAAGACGCGTTAGATAAAAGCTGTTTAGCGCAACCGTTGGGTGCAGATTATCAACAATTAAAAGCGGCGATGTTTGAAAAACTGTTATAGAGATTAAAATCGATATATCGTGATGATAGATATTTAAGAGTCGACTTGTTCGGCTCTTATATTAATAACTTTAATTCACTGGTTTTTATTTATTAAAATTATAAATGTTTAAATAAAAAAATATCATTGCATAAACACTGTGAAATAAATTCAATCCCTGTTTAAATATGCTCACGCCTACAGCATAGGCAATACACGCATTAGAGCGTACAATACGGCTTTTATACCTTTACGTGCCCCTAGGAGACCCCATGTTAGAACGTAACATGAACATTGCAGACTTTGATCCAGAATTATTTAACGCGATTGAGCTTGAAACAACTCGTCAAGAAGAACACATTGAACTTATCGCGTCTGAAAACTACTGTAGCCCACGCGTTCTTGAAGCGCAGGGTTCGCAGTTAACAAATAAATACGCAGAAGGTTACCCAGGTAAGCGTTACTACGGTGGTTGTGAGCATGTCGATGTTGTTGAGCAGCTAGCGATTGATCGTGCTAATGCACTCTTTGGCTCAACTTACGCCAATGTTCAGCCGCATGCCGGTTCTCAAGCAAATGCAGCGGTATTTTTAGCGCTGTTAGACGCTGGTGATACTGTACTTGGTATGAGCTTAGCCCATGGTGGCCATTTGACTCATGGTTCTCATGTGAGCTTTTCTGGTAAATTGTATAATGCAGTGCAATACGGACTTAATGAAGCAACGGGTGAGATTGATTATGAGCAAGTAGAAGCGTTAGCGCTTGAGCATAAACCTAAAATGATCATCGGTGGGTTCTCTGCTTACTCTGGCATTGTTGACTGGGCTAAATTCCGAGAAATTGCAGATAAAGTCGGTGCATATTTATTTGTTGATATGGCGCACGTTGCAGGTTTAATTGCTGCTGGTGTGTATCCAAGCCCTGTGCCTCACGCACATGTTGTCACCACGACAACACATAAAACACTTGCTGGTCCGCGCGGTGGTTTGATCATTTCGGCATGTGATGATGAAGCGATTTATAAAAAACTGAACAGTGCAGTATTCCCTGGCGGCCAAGGTGGCCCTCTATGTCATGTTATTGCGGCTAAAGCTGTTGCGTTTAAAGAAGCACTTCAACCTGAATTTAAAGCATATCAAACGCAAGTTGTTAAAAATGCTCAAACGATGGTGTCGGTTTTACAAGAACGAGGCTATAAGGTAGTTTCTGGAAAAACTGAAAACCATTTGTTTTTACTGGACCTTATTGATAAAGATATCACGGGTAAAGATGCAGATGCTGCATTAGGCCGTGCCAATATTACGGTTAATAAGAATTCAGTACCAAATGATCCTCGTTCACCATTTGTGACATCGGGTTTGCGTATAGGCTCTCCTGCGATTACGCGTCGCGGCTTTAAAGAGTCAGAGTCTCGTGAATTGGCTGGATGGATTTGTGATGTACTAGACAATATTAATGATGAGTCAGTACAAGCGGATGTAAAAGAAAAAGTGAAAGCTATCTGTGCTAAATTACCCGTTTACGCATAATTTAGCGCACACAATTAGAGATTTTTGATATCATTAAGGCCGCTATTTAGCGGCCTTTTTTGTATCCAGTTATAAGTGAACAACTATGCATTGCCCATTTTGTACCGCCAAAGACACAAAAGTAATTGACTCGCGCCTTGTGAGCTCTGGTCATCAAGTGCGTCGTCGTCGCGAATGTATTGAATGTCATGAGCGTTTTACCACCTTCGAAGGTGCCGAACTTGTGATGCCAAGAGTGATTAAGCAAGATGGTTCAAGGGAGCCGTTTAATGAAGATAAACTCATTAATGGGTTGCACCGAGCTCTGGAAAAAAGACCTGTCAGTACCGAGCAAGTAGATGAAGTGATTCATGAGATTAAATCTACTATTCGAGCCACAGGTGAACGTGAGATCCCAAGTCATATGATTGGTGAATGCATAATGCAAGCCTTAAAAAAGCTAGATAAAGTAGCTTATGTGCGCTTTGCGTCGGTATATCGCTCTTTTGAGGATGTACGAGAGTTTGGTGAAGAAATAGCACGGTTAGGGGATTAGCGGTGTTTAGTGAACAAGATAAGTCATATATGACGCGTGCAATTGAGTTAGCACAGCAAGGTCAATATACCACCACACCAAACCCAAATGTGGGATGTGTCATTGTAAAAAATGGTCGTATTGTTGGTGAAGGCTTTCACCAACAGGCTGGAGAAAGCCATGCTGAAGTTCATGCTCTTCGAGAAGCTGGCACTCAAGCGAGAGGTGCTACGGTTTACGTTACATTAGAACCTTGTAGCCACTTTGGGAAAACACCACCGTGCGCAAAAGGCTTGATTGATGCAGGTGTGAACAAAGTGATTGCAGCTATGGTGGATCCAAATCCACAGGTTGCCGGCCGTGGTTTAGCCATGCTAAAACAGGCGGGAGTTGAAACAGCGTTTGGGTTATTAGAGGAACAGGCTCGGGCCTTAAATGATGGCTTTCTTAAGCGAATGGAATTTGGACTCCCATTTGTAAGTTGTAAGCTGGCAGCGTCAGTGGATGGAAAAACCGCGTTGAGTAATGGTCAAAGTAAGTGGATAACTTCTTCAGCTGCACGAAGAGATGTACAAATATTTAGGGCCCGAAGTTGTGCTGTCCTTACGGGGGCCGACACCGTTTTAGTTGACGATGCAAAAATGAATGTACGTGAAAGTGAGTGTGATATTTCTCTTCCTGAAGGTAAGCAATTACGTCAGCCTACCAGAGTCATATTTGATTCACAAAATAGACTCTCACCAAACTTACCTTTGTTTAAAATTGATTCCCCCGTTATTATTTTAAGAACCAGTCTTGATAATTCGCATGACTGGCCGCACTTTGTAGAACAAGTGGTTGTTCCTGATAGCAAACTAAAAATTAATTGTCATGCGGCATTGGCTTTGCTCGCTCAACGCGGTATTAATCGAGTATGGCTTGAAGCTGGGGCAACTTTGGCTGGTGTTTTTCATCAACAAACACTAATAGATGAATTTGTTATTTATCTCGCCCCTAAAATAATTGGCCATGATGGACGTGGGTTGTTTAACACACAAACAATAGCATGCATGAATGATATAGCGACACTTAATTTTACGAGTGTTGAACGCATAGATGAAGACGTTCGTTTAATATTAAGACCAAGCTGATAGAGGCATTATGTTTACAGGTATAATTGAAGCAACCGGCACGCTCACTGAGTTGTCAGCCAACCACGGTGATTTAACTGTTCGAGTAAAAAGTGACACGTTAGAGATGAATGATGTGAAGCTTGGAGACAGCATCGCAACCAATGGTGTGTGCCTGACTGTTATTGAAAAGTATAGTGATGGTTTTAAAGCTGACCTATCAAATGAGACTTTACAACTGACATTGTTTGCACAGTATAAAGTGGGTCAAAAAGTGAATTTAGAGAAGGCCTTGCAACCGATATCGCGACTTGGAGGGCATTTAGTGTCAGGTCATGTTGATGGTGTAGCCACGATTGAAAGTGTAACGTCAAATGCACGAGCGACAGAGTATTGGTTAGCAGTACCAGATGACCTAATGAAATATATTCCTTATAAAGGCTCAGTTGCAATTGATGGTATAAGCTTGACAGTCAATGAGATAAAAGAAAACAAATTTAAACTGACAATCGTACCCCATACGGCACAAGAAACCACCATTGTAGACTTTCAAGTTGGCTCAAAGGTTAATTTAGAAGTCGATCAAATTTCTCGTTATTTAGAGCGTTTGATACAAGGGGCGCAAATGCCAGCGAAAGAATCAACTCTCACAACGAATTTGTTAGCCAAAGCGGGCTTTATAAAGTAACCCGATAGCAAATCAAAATAGACAGGTAAATTATGAATTTAAATAGTGCGCAAGAGATCATTGATGATATAAAAGCCGGTAAAATGGTTATTTTAATGGATGATGAAGACCGCGAAAACGAAGGGGATTTAATTGTGGCAGCTGAACACATTTCGGCTGATACAATTAACTTTATGGCCACTCATGGTCGTGGGCTTATTTGTCTAACAATGACTCAAGAGCGTTGTCAGCAATTAGACTTACCATTGATGGTTCGCAATAATGGTGCACAGTTTTCAACTAACTTTACCATGTCTATAGAAGCTGCGAAGGGCGTAACAACAGGCATATCTGCTGCTGACCGAGCGCGGACTGTGCAAGCTGCGGTAGCCAAAGGTGCCGTACCGCAAGATATTGTACAACCAGGCCACATTTTTCCAATTATGGCACAAGCTGGTGGTGTCTTGACTCGGGCAGGTCATACCGAGGCGGGGTGTGACTTAGCGCGCTTGGCTGGTTTGGAGCCTTCATCTGTTATCGTTGAAATATTGAATGCCGACGGCACGATGGCACGTCGTCCACAGCTTGAGGTTTTTGCAAAGGAGCACGGGATAAAAATTGGCACTATTGCTGACCTCATTGAATATAGAAATCTCAATGAAACAACGATAGAAAAAGTCGCTGAATGTAAATTACCAACTGAGTTTGGTGAATTTAACTTAGTAACTTATAAAGATACAATTGATAGTCAGCTGCATTATGTGATGAAGCGCGGTGAAATCAGTACGAGTGAACCTACATTGGTGCGAGTACATTTACAAAGCACATTTAATGATGTGTTACTTTCCGACCGAGGTGCAGATCGTAGCTGGAGTTTGCACAGTGCAATGAAGCATATTAGTGAAAATAATGGCGTGCTTGTGATTCTAGGAAAACAAGAAGATCCAACTGACATTGAAGCGATGGTAAAAGCATTTTCTGCAGAAGATGCTGGCGAAAGTGTTAATCATCGTAAGTTTCAAGGTACATCTCGTACTGTTGGTGTTGGGTCGCAGATTTTGGCCGATTTAGGTATTCAAAAAATGCGTTTAATGAGTATGCCTAAAAAGTATCATGCGCTTTCTGGCTTTCATTTAGAAGTCGTAGAATACGTTGAACCCAAATAGCTACTGAGGCGCATATATTTGCGTGATTAAAGGTTGTTTGGGGAAAGCTAAAGTTGTGCTATTATGCGCACCAATTTGGCAATTGCTCATACCAAGCTACTCCTATGTAAGAGGGTAGGTGTGGTATTACACAAGATTAGGATCATCTAATGAATATTATTGAAGGTAACAAGTACGCGCCAGGCAAGAAATTTGCCATTGTCATATCACGTTTCAATGACTTCATCGGAAGCAGTTTACTCGACGGTGCTGTTGATGAGTTAAAACGCACAGGCGGTGTCAGTGATGATGATATTACTGTGGTATATGTTCCGGGTGCTGTAGAATTGCCTCTTGCTGCGAAACGTATTGCAATGAAGAAAGAGTTTGACGCAATAATTGCACTGGGTGTGATTATTCGTGGTGGTACGCCACACTTTGATTTGGTTGCAAATGAATCCAACAAAGGATTAGCAAGTGTTTCATTAGATTATGATATTCCAGTTGCATTTGGTGTTTTGACCACTGAAAGTATCGAGCAAGCTATTGAACGTGCGGGAACTAAGATGGGCAACAAAGGTGGCGAAGCTGCACTTGGTGCGCTAGAAATGGTTAACGTACTCGATAAAATTTAAGAGGATCCTCAGTGAAACCAGCAGCAAGACGTAAAGCGCGCGTATTAGCACTACAAGCCGTGTACTCATGGCAATTAAGTGGCAACCCAATTGGTGACATCGAGCAACAAATGTTGATTGAAAATGATGTTACGAAAGTGGATGTTGAGTATTTTAAAGACTTAGCGCGTGGCGTTGCAGTTAATCAAAAACAGCTTGATGAAATTGTTACTCCTCACTTATCTCGTCCATTTGATGATTTAGATATGGTAGAAAGAGCTGTACTTCGCGTGAGTGCATATGAACTTAAATTCCGCGAAGACGTTCCTTACAAAGTTGCTATCAATGAAGGTATTGAGTTAGCTAAAATATTTGGTGCAGAAGACAGTCATAAGTTTGTCAATGGAGTGCTAGATAAAGCGGT
This sequence comes from Pseudoalteromonas sp. MMG013, assembly GCF_018100885.1. NCBI lineage: Bacteria > Pseudomonadati > Pseudomonadota > Gammaproteobacteria > Alteromonadales > Pseudoalteromonadaceae > Pseudoalteromonas > Pseudoalteromonas sp. MMG013. Next base: position 82,590 of record NZ_JAGJEE010000006.1, read on the forward strand.
TAAAGATATCCGCAAGTAAGGGCAACAAAAAGGAGAGCCGGCGTTGGCCGGCTTTTTTGTGTATGAAGGAATTTGAATTAATCAATCGCTATTTCACTGGTCGAGGCGTTGCACGACGAGATGTAGATTTAGGGATTGGAGATGATTGTGCACTTGTTAACGTTCCTGAGCATTGTCAGTTAGCAATAACAACAGACACGCTTGTTGAGGGCGTTCACTTTTTTTCAGATATACCACCTCGGGCATTAGGTCACCGAGTTTTGGCTGTTAACCTAAGTGATTTAGCTGCAATGGGGGCAGAGCCAACTTGGGTGTCGTTAGGCTTAACATTACCCAATATTGACCCCAATTGGTTAGATGAGTTTACTGAAGGCATGCATGAGATAGCTGAATATTTTAATGTTCAGATTATCGGCGGAGATACGACTCAAGGGCCACTGACCATCACTATTTGTGCTAAGGGCATTGTACCGAAAGGAAAAGCTTTGACTCGTTCAGGTGCAAAGGTTGGTGATTGGATTTATGTCACAGGTTCTTTGGGTGATGCAGGGTTGGCCATTGAAAGCCGCAAAAATAGCTGGCAATTAGACGATGAGGCGTTTGCCTGTGCATTACAGCGCTTTCATTTTCCATCGCCACGTGTTGCAGCAGGACAAGCTTTACGAGGTATAGCTTCGTCTGCGATAGATATTTCGGATGGGTTACTTGCCGACTTGACGCATATATTGCGTCAATCAGGTGTTGCAGCTCAAATAAATGCAGATATGGTTCCGATGTCAGACGCGTTACGAAACAGCGTATCAGTAGAGCAATCTTTACAATTAGCACTGGCATATGGTGATGATTATGAGTTGCTGTTTACTGTTTCTGAAGGAAGTAAGCTTGCTATGGAGGCAAAGCTACGTCAGTACGGTGTTGAGCCGGTATGTATTGGCCAAATCCAAGCAGGAGATGGCAATATCGAATTATTATATGAAAACCACCCTTGGCCTTTTCCAAAGACTGGTTTTGAGCACTTTAGCTAGGAGAAGGTTTGGCTAAGCAGTTTAATTTAAAGCGACCTCACCAGTTTTTTGGTTTAGGGTTTGGCTTAGGGTTATCTCCTGTCGCACCTGGTACTGTTGGTACATTTGCGGCTTTACCCTTTATTTTTATTACTTACAGTTACCCACTGTGGTTGCAGTGTGTGTTTGCGATTGTGATTAGTGTTTTTGGCTTGTGGGCTTGTGGGCAAACGGCGAAAGACGTACAAGTACATGATCATCCAGCTATTGTATGGGATGAAGTCGCAGGGTTCTATATTACAATGTTAGGTGCGGCATTAAGTTGGCAAACTTTACTTGCTGGGTTTCTGTTGTTCCGTTTCTTTGATATTGTAAAACCTGGGCCGATTAAATTATTAGACAAGCGCTTAAAAGGCGGCTGGGGAATAATGGCGGATGATATTTTAGCAGGTGTTTTTTCATTGATTTGTTTACAGGCTTTGCTGAAAACGGGTGTTTTAGCGGGCTAATTTAGGCTGATATTTGTGACTAAGAAAAGAACGTTAGTAACGACTTGTTTGTTTTTTATTTTGGGGGTGGTTTTATTTGCAAACACCGCTTCTGCAGCAATCAATGATTACGTTGTAAAACAATGGAATTTACAAAACGGTTTACCGTCACAATCTATCGCCAGTATTGTGCAAGATAATAATGGGTATATTTGGCTGGGTACGCAGTTTGGCTTAAGTCGTTTTGATGGGCATAAGTTCACCAATTTAACTACTCAGAACAGCGCTTTTTTACAATCGAATGCCATTCATAAGTTGATTATTGATAAGTACGGCATGTTATGGATAGGCACTCGTCGTGGCTTACATCGATTAAACCCTCAAACATTAGAAGCACAAAGCTTTAATATTCAAGGACCAGTTCGTGATTTACTACAAGATCACGATGGCGGTATCTGGATTGCGTCAAATGGTTTGTATTACGTCTCTGCTGAGAAGTTGTCTGAAAAAAATGTGAAGCGCGAGGCATTAAGTCTGACGCCTAGAAAGATCAATCAAATTGTTGGTTCAGTAACACGCATGGCACTTTCATCTGATGGTATTTGGTTGGTCAATGAGCACCATTTATTGAAGATTAAAGAATCAAGGTCGGTCAGTAACACGGAGTTTCGCTTAGAACTTGCAAGTAAGTTGTCTTTACCTCGACAGTTGGCACAAACCATTATCCATGATTTATCGTGGATAGATGGTCGACTTTACCTCGCATCCGAATTAGGTGCTTACTTCCTTGATATCGATGAAGTGATAAGACGGTACGATGAAATTGGTAATACGGCCGTATACAAGTTTCAAGGTGATGAAGATGGGGGGTTTTGGGTATCTACATCAAATGAGTTGATGTATAGGGAGTCCAATGGTAATTGGCAATCAGTTAAACCCACTCAATCAGATCAAAATATATGGTTTTCAGATATTTTTAAAGATCGTGAAGATAATATTTGGTTGGGTAGCTTAAATGAAGGCTTGTGGTTTGCGCATTCAGGCAAAGTAGAGAGGCACCAAGTTGGACCTTTAAGTAACCAAGGTGTTACTGCAATAACTCAAGCTGAAGATGAGTCTGTTTGGGTTTCTAGTCGATTGGGCATAGGTGTGTTGAGTGATGGAGATACATATCGGCAAGTTTTGTCTATGCAGCAGTTGCAACGGCGCCAAGTTTTTGATTTGGAGTTTCAAGGAAGTCGCCTATATTTAGGTACAGAAAAGGGGGTATTACTTTACGAACAAGGTAAGATATATACTCTGCCATTCATTGAGTTAAGAGATAATCCCGTTTTCTCAATTAGTACATCAAATAAAGGGGGTTTGTGGCTCGGTACTGGTCGTGGACTATATCGATTAGATTACGCAGGCTTAACGCCATTCGCATACAACTCCTTCCTAGGTAGTCAATACATTACATTCGTTTTAGATTTACCGAACTTTGGCTTCATTGGCACAAATAAAGGTGCTTACCAATACAATGAACGCGGTATTGAAAAGCTGGGGGGACATACCTCTCTTGATGTCGCTTATGTTACGAGTATTTTACATCTTGACGGTATCTCTACGCTTATAGGCTCACGAAGCCATGGGTTGTTTTATAAGACTGATGAGGGTCTTTGGCACCAACTAGATGCGTCAAACGGATTGCCTTATGGTTCAATTAACTCTCTTTACTATGATAAACAGTTTGAGCAAATTTGGGTGAGTACAAAAAAGGGCGTGTATAGAATGCCTGCACCGCAATTTAAGAAGAACATCGATAATTTGAGAGTAGAGCAAGTCATTAGCCAATTTGACCGTCAGTTAGATGGTAAAGCGAGTCAATGTTGCTCTGGCTTTGGCCATGATGCGGTTATGGAAACGCAAAGTGCAATTTGGTACCCGAGTTCTCAGGGGATTGTGGAGATACCAAAAGACGTTAAGTTGTTTGGGGCTGATGAATTAAAACCCAAAATAGAAGCGCTTTATACACAAGAAAGGCGGATTTCGAGTTCTGAACTGATGGCACCTATTTTGTTAGGTAACGGGGAACGCGATATTACGGTTCAATACACCGCGATTGATTTTTATGCACCTAAAAGTATCGAGTTCAGATACCGTTTATCGAGTAAAGAAAAAGGTGAGTGGCGCGATGCTCCAGAAGGTCAAGAAGCCATTTATACCAACTTACCACCTGGGGAGTATATCTTTGAACTCGAGGTTAAGCGTCGAGGGGAGGACTGGTCTAAAGCGAGAGCAAAACATGTCGCGATTTCATTACCGAGACGTTTTGATGAAACTATTTATTTTCGTCTCGTGATCACATGTGGTTTTATTTTCTTGTTTTACCTTATTTTTTGGGTATTTAGAGCACAGGAAAGGCGTAAGCAAATGGCATTAGAAAACTTAGTGGCTGATCGTACTACCGAATTAAGAAAAGCCAATGAAAAACTAAACCAAGTTAATACCCAGTTAAAGCTAGTGAGCCATACCGATGAATTAACAGGGTTGCGTAGCCGCCGCTTTTTGTTCGACCAATTGCCGAAAGATGTGGAGCATTATCAGCGAAATGCACAATCGTTACAGCAGCAAAATAAACGATTGGTATTAATGATTTTGAATATTGATAGCTTTAGTAAGATTAATGATACACATGGTCCAATTGGTGGAGATAGTTGCCTTCAGCAATTAGCTACATTGTTAAATATGCGCACACAAGGCTCTGATTATGTCGCGCGTTGGAGTGGTGATGAGTTTTTGTTGTTACTACGAGATTTTAAACGTGACGAAGTGGTAGATTACGTTGGGGACTTGTGTAAGGCCGTGGCAGATTTTGAGTTTAATCTACCGAATGGTAAATCGATGAAAATGACGGTGTCTATGGGTTGGTCTTTCTACCCATTACCATTGCTTGGTGGTCAGGTGATTGGTTGGGAGGCATCCGTGAACCTTGCTGATATTGCGTTACACCAAGTAAAACATCGAGGCGGAGATGGCGCTGCAACGATTATTTTCGATGAACAACTAGATGCATTCGAGTTCGAGCAAAGCAGTAATATTGAATCACAATTGCAAACATTACAGGAAAATGGTTTGGCTGAAGTGAAAGTATGGATGCGATGAACAGAACTGCTAATTACGCTACTTTCTGCATAACCATTGATAATACATCACCCAGTCAGCTATGAAGGAATAGAGCGGGTATTTAAATGTAGCAGGTGTGTTTTTCTCAAATACAACATGACCAAACCATGCAAACCCGTAACCTGTAATGGGTATGAAAATAAGAGTGCTTGCAGATTGCATTAAGCATGATGTAATGATGAGTCCGATAACGCATGTACAACCAATATAATGCATCCCTCGGCATGCAGGTTGACGATGTTCACGTAAATAAAACACATAAAAATCAGAGAATGAGTTGAATGAGGGGGTCTTTTTAGTCATTAAGTTAATTCTCTGTTCGATAAAAAAGGAGCTATACGCTCCTTTTTTTACTTAACAAGTGTATTGATGGTATGCAGTATCCCTTGCGCTGATAAGCCCATCTCATCGTGAATTTCATCTTGTGTCCCATGTTTGATAAATTCATCAGGAATACCCAGATGGTTAATTTTTGTTACTACCCCAATACTGGAAAAGAACTCACTGACTGCGCTACCAGCACCACCGCATATTGCGTTATCTTCAATCGTGATAAAGTGATTGTGAGATTGTGATAGCTCAGTTAGAAGTTGCGTATCAAGTGGTTTAATAAAGCGCATATCAATCAAAGTAGCATCATGTTGATCAGCAGCCAGCTGTGCATTTTCAAGTAATGTACCAAAGTTAAGAATAGCCACTTTATTACCATCTCGAATGCGCTTTGCTTTACCTAGTTCCAATGCCTGCATTTGCATTTGAATTTCCGCAGTGCCTGCACTGCCTCTTGGATAGCGCACTGCAACAGGTTGGTTACATTGAAACCCTGTATAGAGCATTTTCCGACATTCGTTGGTATCACTGGGTGCCATAATAACCATATTTGGAATACAGCGCATAAAGCTTAGATCGTAGGCACCTTGGTGTGTTTCGCCATCAGCTCCCACAATACCAGCCCTGTCAATAGCAAATAGCACGGGTAGGTTTTGTAATGCGACATCATGAATTAACTGATCGTAAGCTCGCTGTAAAAAGCTAGAATAAATTGCGACAACAGGCTTTAAGCCTTCACATGCAAAACCCGCTGCGAGTGTAACTGCATGCTGTTCAGCAATCGCAACATCAAAGTATTGCTGCGGATACTGTTTTGAAAACTGCACCATGCCTGAGCCTTCTCGCATCGCAGGGGTGATTGCCATCAACCTAGGATCTTGTTCAGCCATATCACATAACCATTGACCGAATACTTTCGAGAATGTAGCCGCGGCTGGTTTAGATTTAGGCAAGCTATGGATGGTAGGATCAAATTTTGGTACGGCATGATAGCCAATTGGATCGGCCTCAGCAGGTTCATAACCTTTTCCTTTTTGTGTTTTAATATGAAGTATCTGAGGCCCTTTTAGGTTGCGCATATTACGCAATGTATCGACAAGCATGTTGACATCATGACCATCAATTGGCCCTATGTAATTGAGGCCTAATTCCTCAAAGAACGTGCCTGGGATCACCATCCCTTTTAGGTGTTCTTCTACTTTGCTTGCCAGCTCTTTAACAGGGGGGACGCCAGACAATAATTTTTTACTGCCCTCGCGGATATTCGTATAAAAACTGCCAGAGAGTATTTTCGCAAAGTGATTGGTTAATGCACCGACATTTTCAGAAATAGACATTTCGTTGTCATTTAATATGATCAACATGTCTGATTTTATATCTCCAGCATGATTCATTGCTTCAAATGCCATGCCTGCGGTAATTGCACCATCACCAATTACAGCCACAGTTTTACGACCTTTGCCTTCTTTTTTAGCTGCAATTGACATTCCCAATGCTGCTGAAATAGACGTACTAGAATGACCAACACTGAACGTATCGTATTGGCTTTCTTCCCGGTAAGGAAAAGGGTGCAGACCTTCTTTCTGTCTAATAGTATGAATTTGATCGCGTCGGCCGGTTAAAATTTTATGAGGGTAGGCTTGATGACCAACATCCCAGATCAGTCGGTCTTCAGGTGTATTATAGACATAATGAAGTGCGACAGTGAGTTCCACGGTCCCTAAGCCAGATGCAAAATGGCCACTACTTTGCGAAACTGAGTTAAGCAGATAATCCCTCAACTCATTACTAAAAGAGGGTAATTTATGTTGCGGTAACTGGCGCAGTTGCTCAGGCTCTTCTGCTAAAGCCAATAAAGGGTACTTGCTACTATCAAATATCATTGTATTTATATATGTCCTACTCAAACCTTGCGTAATTATATACAAAGCCAGTGGTTAATTTTATCTATTTATGCAACTTCGTCATTAATACGTCATGAATTGACGTTAATGATCGCGTTCAACTATGTATTTTGCTAATTGTGCGAGCAACTCTGTATCTGCATTAATATGATTGAGCTTTTCTATTGCTTGTGTTGTTAGAGCTTGCGCTTTTTGTTTTGCTCCAGGCATACCAAGTATTGCAGGATAAGTAGACTTATTATTGCCTATATCAGAACCTTGTGGTTTACCGAGCGTATAGGTGTCACCTTCAATATCTAAGATGTCGTCTTGAACTTGAAATGCGAGCCCGATATTCTGTCCATACTGCTGTAATGTTGTAAAGTCAGTCTCATTCATATTTGGAGAACAAAGTGCACCTAATTCAATTGCACAGGTCAACAAAGCCCCAGTTTTTAAGCGGTGAATTTTTTCTAACTCGTCAAGGCTAACAACTTTATCAGTTGCGGCAATGTCTAATGCTTGACCGCCGACCATTCCTTGTAATCCAGCAGCTTTTGATAGTACTTGAATCATGCGTAATTGACGAGATTCAGGTATAGCAAAGCGGTGCTCTGCAATTAACTCAAATGCGAGGCTTTGCAGCGCATCGCCGGCTAAAATAGCTTGTGCCTCATTAAACTGTATATGGCATGTGGGTTTTCCGCGTCGTAAGTCATCGTCATCCATTGCGGGAAGGTCATCGTGAACGAGGGAGTAACTATGAATACATTCAATAGCAGCTGCAATAACATCGAGATCTTCAATACGAGCGCCGAGTATATTACCTGTTGCATACACTAAAAATGGCCTTAAACGCTTACCGCCATTATTGATACTGTAAAATGTTGCGGCCTTGACTGTTTCATCGGTGATTAAATCTTGCTTAAAGTAATTACCGATAAACTGACTAACTCGCTGTTGAGCATTGCTTATTTCTATTTTTAAATTCACAACTTAATCCGTACTGCCTGTGAATGGTATTGTATCGCTTTGCGTGTCACTACCCATAAGGATGGCTACTTTTTGTTCTGCTGTGTGTAACTTCTGATTTGATGCATTAGCCAGTAAAATACCTCTTTCAAATTGTTTCAATGACTGCTCCAAAGTCAGCTCACCTTGTTCCATTGCACTCACAATGCTTTCTAGCTCGTGTATCGCTTCTTCAAAGCTGAGGTTTTCTGGTTTCTTTACAGCCATGGTCACGTCTCTTTATTGGGCTTATTGGATAAAAGAGCTCAATTTTAGGGGCAATAGCGTACTAGGTCAAAGATAAGCGTATTTTTTTACGCTAAACTGTGAGGTAGATACTCATACGCCTTTGTTCGCAATTTTTCGGGTTTTTAATATAATTGGGTTAAGATATTCAGTAGCTTGCCGATAAACAACAAGGCTGGTACTTTCTCTTTATAAGAGGATGTGTCGCATAGGCACCTTATTAGGTTACAGCGCATAGCAGTCAGAATTAGAAAAATAGTAGATAAGACTCTCTGGAGGGGATGTGGATTTAGCAACAGTAATAGGTATATTGGGCGCGATTGGCTTGATTGCCATGTCTATGTTTATGAGTAGTGACGGTGAAGTCGCTATGTTTGCTGACTCCGCCTCAGCCGTTATTGTATTTGGTGGCTCACTTTTTATCGTTTTGTCTAACTTCACAATGCCGCAATTTTTCGGTATTGGCAAAGTGATGGGAAAGGCGTTCATGTTTAAGATTGAAACGCCAGAAGAGCTAATAGAAAAAGCTGTAGAACTTGCGGATTCAGCGCGAAAAGGTGGTTTTTTAGCCTTAGAAGAAGCTGAAATACCGAATGCATTTATGCGTAAAGGAGTTGACATGTTAGTCGATGGCCACGACGCAGATGTAGTAAGAGCGACACTACAAAAAGATATTTCCTTAACGTCTTCTCGCCATGAACAAGGTGCGTCATTATTTAAATCTTTGGCTGATATTGCACCTGCAATGGGGATGATTGGTACATTGATTGGCTTAGTTGCGATGTTATCTAACATGGATGACCCTAAAGCCATCGGTCCTGCAATGGCAGTTGCTTTGTTGACGACCCTTTATGGTGCTTTTTTGGCGAACGTTGTGGCGATCCCGATTCAGGTAAAGTTGGAATTGCGAAAGGATGAAGAGGAGCAAAACCAACGACTAATATTGGACGCGATTCTCGGAATTCAGGATGGCCAAAACCCTAAGGTAATAGAAGGGATTTTGAAAAATTATTTGGCTGAATCAAAACGCGGCACTGATAAAGAGGAGTAAGCATGTCTGACGAGCAAGAGTGTAAATGTCCCCCTCCAGGCTTACCGGCTTGGATGGGCACCTTTGCAGATCTGATGTCACTACTTATGTGCTTCTTTGTGCTGTTACTTGCTTTTTCCGAAATGGATGTACTGAAGTTTAAACAAATTGCGGGTTCAATGAAGTTTGCATTTGGTGTGCAGAATAAAATAGAGGTTAAGGATATCCCTAAGGGGACCAGCGTAATTGCAATGGAGTTTACCCCTGGTAAGCCTGAGCCTACGCCAATCGAGACAATTCAGCAGCAAACCGTGGAAATGACGCAGCAAATGTTAGAGTTTCAGGCTGGCGATGAAAGTTCTGCTGGCGGGCGACAGGAGCAAAGAGGTAACAAGCGAGGCGGCGAGTCACAAAGTACCTCACAAGAACAATCTATGCAGCAGGCAGTCTCTTCAGCAGACCAAGAACAAGTCGATGAGTTAGTTAAAAAAATAGCCCAGCAATTGGAAAAACAAATCATGGATGGTGCAATTGAACTCGAATCTTTGGGGCAGCAAATCATCATTCGTATTCAAGAGAATGGCTCCTTTCCATCAGGCAGTGCATTTTTACAACCAAAGTTTAAACCAGTAATACAAGATATTGCGGAATTACTGAAGGATGTACCCGGTGAAATAACGGTATCTGGACATACCGATGATTTTCAAGTGACCAACGAGCTTTACAGTAATAATTGGGATTTATCAGCAACCAGAGCGGTTGCGGTCGCAACTGAAATGGTGAAAGCGAGAGGTTTTGATAAAAACCGGTTGGTGGTTGTAGGTCACGCAGACACAAGACCAATGGTACCCAACGAAAATGATACAGACAGAAGACGCAATAGAAGAGTCGAAATATCAATCTTACAAGGGAAGGCTAAAGAGTCGGAGCCTATTGAAGTGAGAGAAAACTAAGCAAAACTTGATTGTGATAACAAATTGGGCTACTTTACGAAAGCTCAACTCAAATAAGGAGAAACTAATGTCAATTAAAAATTCATATGTGTATTTACCAGGTGGTAACGGTGAAGGCACAGACCCAAAAGATTAGCCGGAGCGCTTAATATTGCAATACTATGGTTAACTCAATGCTTCCTGATAATATAGATGCAATTCTCTTACTGATAAGAGATCATGCAATGGCAATTACGTTTATTGCTGTTGCAATTTTCACTATTTTAGGTGATAGACAGGCGCTGCGTTATGCTGGCTTATGTGCAATATTTTATGTGATGGGATATTTTCTTTATGACTTTTTCCTAAAAGTTGATGGGGGTCAGTATATATTCCGCTATATTGTATGGGCGTTAAACGACATCGTATTCATGGCCATTTTGGCTTACTGGGCGATAAAAGATAAAGTGTATATTTGGCAAAGTGTTATTGCCCAGCTGGTTATTTTACCGGCGCCTTTATTACAATTGTTTCGCTTAATAGATCGTCATATGTTAGATCTAACGTATTCAGAGTATCTATATCGAACTATTTTACCACTGGTAAACATCACTATCGTATTATTGTGCTTTGCCCCTTTGGTGATGCTACTCAACCGAAACACTATGGTAGAAAAACACACTTAAGTTTTAGCCATCAATTGATGGCTAAACTTACCCCAACGATGGAATTGCACCAAACATTTGTAGTGTTTGAGCTGATATAATGGTTAAACCACACAGTGCAGCGATGACCAATCCGATATTACCACCTTTCACTTGATAGCCATTACGAATTACGCTGTCTTTACGTTGCGTCCAAACCATCATCACAGGCAAAAATATTGCTAACACTACTAGGGCAATTGCGGCATAGCCTAGCGCCATTATGAACCCCTGTGGATAAAATAGCGCAAACCCAAGCGGTGGTAGAAACGTGATTAAAGCGGTTTTTACTCTGTCTTTTTTGGTGTTTCCTTTCTTAAAAGCGTCCGCAAAAAAATCAAATAACCCTAAACTGACACCAAGGAAAGAGGTCGCAAGAGCCAAATCTGCAAAAAGGGTAACGAAAGTGGACACACTAGGGCTATGTGCTATCTCAGCAATGTTTTGGACAAAGCCTTGAAGACCTTGACTACTTAATAAGTTTGATTGGCTCATGACACCTTGGCTGAGTAATTGCCAGCCGATATAAATAACCAATGGTAATGAAGCCCCAAACATCATTACACGACGTAAAGACTTTATATCTAGGCCTACGTATTTAACGATTGATGGGATAGAACCATGAAAACCGAATGATGTAAATACGACAGGAATAGCGCTAATGATAAGCCCTTGCTCTATTGGCATATCTAACAGGTGAGCGCCTTGTACATATGGAGTTAAGACAAAAAAGAGACAGGCAAGTACAATGATTTTGACTGTAAACAAAAGGCGATTTAATTTATCAACAGTACTGGTTCCAGCTGTGACAATAATAGCAATGGTAATGGCCAGCATAATTGAGCCGACTTGTGGAGCAACGTTGATATTAAGCAGCTCACTGAGCTTACTTTGCAATTGCGCTCCCCCACCGGCAATATAAGCTGCACACAAGGCATAAAATAAGAATACCATGGAGAAGTTCGCAATATACTGGCCTTTTTTTCCTAAGATAGACTTTGCTAAGGTATTTAAAGTTGAATCTACATTCGCGTATTGATGGAGTTCTAGCATCAATAATGCGGTATACGTCATAAGCAGCCATGAAAGTACTAATAGAATCAGTGCAGTACTAAACCCGAGTCCAGCTGAAGCTATGGGAAGTGCGAGCATTCCTGCGCCAATGGTTGTACCTGCGACGATCAGCATACTCCCGATAGTTTTATTTTTAAGCACACATTGCCCTTTTGTTTGTGAGAGACACAGGAAGATATAACGCAAACAAACAAAATGAAATAGCTTTATGACAAATCAATGTTAAAGATTGTAACTTATGTTGTACATTAGTATGGGGGAGGTGGTTTTATTCAATTTAAATCAATGCGTTGCCAGTTTCATTGTTACTGTATCGACGTTAATACACCTCTACAGAAGGCAGCAAGTACAAAAACGCGGTCGGTGCCACGCTTTTGTACTGTTTATATACGGGTTACTTCACTTCTTTACCCGCGGCTTGTTGATCTGCGTGGTAGCTAGATCTAACAAAGGGTCCTGATGCTGCATGGACGAATCCAATTTCATCGGCATACTCTTTTAGTGCGTCAAACTCAGCAGGTGGCACGTAGCGTTTAACAGGTAAATGGTGTTTTGAAGGTTGTAAGTACTGACCAACGGTAAGCATGTCTACGTTATGCTCTCTTAGATCGCGTAATACTTCTTCAATTTCTGAAATTTCTTCACCTAACCCAACCATCAGGCCTGATTTAGTCTTAACCTCAGGGTGTGCTTCTTTAAAGCGGCGTAGCAATTCGAGCGACCATTTATAATCAGCGCCTGGGCGGGCTAACTTATACAACCTAGGGGCAGTTTCTAGGTTATGGTTGAAAACGTCTGGCGGTGTTTGGGAAAGGATCTCTAACGCTTTTTCCATACGACCTCTGAAATCAGGCACTAGAATTTCAATAGTGATATTGGGGCTGTGCTTTCTAATTTCTTTAATACAGTCGGCAAAGTGCTGAGCCCCTCCGTCGCGCAAATCATCACGGTCGACTGAGGTGATCACGACATAACTCAACTTCATGTCTTTTATCGTAAGAGCGAGCTTCTCTGGTTCGGCTGCATCTGGTTTAAGCGGGCGGCCATGAGCAACATCACAAAATGGGCAGCGGCGAGTACAAATCGCACCAAGGATCATGAATGTGGCGGTACCGTGATTGAAACATTCGGATAGATTAGGACATGATGCTTCTTCACACACAGAGTGTAAACCGTGTTTACGCATTGCTTGTTTGATGCCATCAATACGCTCACTTGATTTTGGTAAGCGGATTTTTAACCATTCAGGTTTACGGAGCATTTCCTCTCGTTCAGTAGGCAGTACTTTTACTGGGATAAGTGCCATTTTTTCGGCGTCACGAAGCTTTACCCCTGGCTCCATTTTTACTGGTTTACTCATTCGTTTTCAAACCCTTCAATTTGCTCAACATGTTCAGCTTTTAAGCGTTGTAACATGTGCTTTACTAGTCCATCTGATACATCACTCATATTTGATGGGCCATTTAAATCACTCGTTTGAATCATATCCATACCGGCATAGCCACATGGATTAATACGTAAGAATGGACCCATGTCCATATTAACGTTCAGTGCTAATCCATGAAACGAACAGCCACGACGGACTCTTAACCCCAAGGAAGCTATTTTACTATTATTAACGTAAACACCGGGTGCATCTGCTTTTGCATAGGCTTTAATGTTTATCTCTGCTAAATAGTCGACGATGCTTTCTTCTAACCAAGTTACCAGCTCACGAACACCAATATTTAAGCGGCGTAAGTTTAATAGCACATACATCATTTGTTGACCAGGTCCGTGATAAGTGACTTGGCCACCCCTGTCGACTTTTATTACAGGAATATCACCGGTGCAAAGTAAGTGTTCTTTCTTACCAGCTTGACCTTGAGTGAATACGGGCTCGTGTTCTACCAGCCATATTTCATCTGCGGTATTGTCGTCTCTGGTATCAGTAAAAGACTGCATTTTATGCCAGATTGGCTCGTAATTGCGACGGCCAAGTTGACGAACAATCACTGAATTATGCTTCATGTTGCTCTCTACTATTTACAGCACGTAACGGACATCATCTAAACCGCCTACATCAGTATAAATCTGCTCAATATGCTCCTTGGAACCTACGGTAGCGACGACGGTGATCGACTCATAGGTCCCTTTACTGCTCGGCTTGACCTTGGGTGAGTAGTCCCCTGGTACAATCGCTTGTAATTTGGCTATCACTTGGTCAGTTAGGTTTACGTTTGCAAGACCCATGATTTTGAAAGTAAACGGACATGGGAATTCTAAAAATTCATCAAACTTAGTATCTTTTACAGGTTTTACCACGACGGTATCCTCACTACTTTATGTTTAGGTGAGCGAATTGCATTGCTCTTGGCGCATCATGCTCAGTAATGGCGGCATTCTATCATTTTTGAGGTAAAAAAAAACGCCCCAAAGAGGAGCGTTGTATGAATACATTTTAAACTATTGCATGATCTGTAAACGTAAGTAGTCGTAGACCTTACTGAAAAAGCTACCTTCTTCAATTTCTTCTAGCGTAACTAGTGGATATTTAGCAATTTCTTCGCCTTCAAGCTGTAAATATAAAGTGCCCACTTTAGAGCCTTTTGTTAATGGCGCTTCTAGCGTGTTATCAAGTTCAAAATTGGCTTTTAAGTTTTTACGCTGTCCTCTAGGGATAGTAATTGGTGTATCTTCAAGAATGCCTAAAGATACAGTTTCTTTATTTCCCATCCAGATACGCTGTTCTGCAAAGCTATCACCTGCTTTATACGGTGTGATTGTTTCAAAAAATCTGAATCCGTAGTTGAGTAACTTTCTGCTTTCCACCATACGTGCACGTTCGCTTGTGGTGCCCATTACCACAGACACCAAGCGCATGTCATCTTTGGTTGCAGAGGTCACAAGGCTATACCCAGCTTCTGAAGTATGGCCCGTTTTTATACCATCAACATTTAAGCTCGCATCCCATAATAGAGAATTACGGTTATACTGTTTAATTCCATTAAAAGTGAAAGACTTTTCTTTATATAGAGCATACTCTTCAGGCACATCACGGATCAGCGCTACCCCTAATGTTGCCATATCTCGCGGCGTTGTATAATGCTGATCAGTATCTAAACCATGGCTATTGATAAAATGGGTATTGGTCATACCCAGTTTTTCAGAATGTGCATTCATGAGATCTGCAAACGCATCTTCACTGCCAGCGATGTGCTCAGCCATCGCTACGCACGCATCATTACCGGATTGAATAATGATCCCTTTATTAAGGTCGTCAACGCTGACTTGCTTTCCGACTTCAATAAACATTTTAGACGATTCTGGAAAGTTTTTAGCCCACGCTTTTTCGCTGATGGTTACCATATCTGTCGGTGCAATATTACCAGATACAATTTCGGTTCCGATAACATAGCTAGTCATCATTTTCGTTAAGCTTGCGGGTGCTAGTTTAGTATCAGCTTCACCTGAGGCAATAATTTTACCGGTAGTAAAATCGACCAAGAAATACCCTTTGGCATTAATTTGAGGAACTGATGGAATAATTTGTGCGTTTGCTGCAAATAAGGATACAGAGCACACAAGGCCACACAATTTAGTAATAAGTTTTGGTTTTAATAAAGTCATTATGCTCGCAGTTTTATTTAAATTTAATCAGCGTTAACGGTATATTCTAAAGTTGATGCTCACTATAAAGCAAGAAGGCATGTTTATATTTACCTTTTCGTAGCTTATCAAGCACGGCTTGTGCTGTTTTGTCATCAAGAATAGGTCCTAACCGCAGTTTGTACAGCCCTTTTTCAGAATGAATCGGGGTTTGTAATTGAAATCTACTTTGTAATGTCGCTGACAGACTTTTTAAGTGATCTAAGTTGCTGCCAGCGGCGACTTGAATGTAAGTTAATCTAGGCGCACTTCTGTCAATGGTAATGGCTTCTACCTTAACTTTGGCTGTACCATTTAGGTGATACCCTAATTTATAAGCAGCTGCGTAAGATAAGTCAATTAGCCTATCATCATGAAAAGGCCCTCTATCATTGACTCTCACAATCGCTGTTCGGCCATTATCGGTGTTTGTGACTTTTACGAAGCTTGGTAAAGGTAAAGTCTTATGTGCTGCACTCATATCAAACATATTAAAAATTTCGCCGTTTGAGGTGTGATAGCCATGAAACTTTCGACCATACCAAGATGCAACCCCTATTTCGGTATAACCTTTTTCGTCAGACATCGGTGTGTAACGTTTGCCTTGTATGGTATAAGGTCGACCCGTACTGACACTCTTAGGTTCATTAGTCACCTGGGCATCGTGCATCTCTAATTCTGTTGGCACCCTGAGAGGCGCCTTATCTTGTGTAATATGGTAGCGAGTACTACACGCACTGAGCAGTACTAATAGACTTAGGCGTAAAATATTAGTAAAAACACGATTCATGATTTGAGTAACATTCTTTTATCTGTGGCGATTGCCATGATTATACCAAACCCTGCCATTAAGGTGACCATGGATGTCCCACCATAACTAATTAATGGCAGAGGAACACCAACCACAGGCAATAAGCCAGATACCATGCCTATATTTACAAAAATATACACAAAAAATGTCATAGTTAGTGCGCCAGCGAGTAACTTACTGAATGCATCTTGGGCGTTTACCGCGATGTATAAACCACGACCAATGATAAATAAGTACACACTAAGTAATAATATGACTCCCAATAGGCCAAATTCCTCGCTGAGCACTGAAAAAATAAAGTCAGTATGGCGCTCGGGCAAAAACTCTAACTGCGACTGTGTTCCATGTAACCAGCCTTTACCTTCAATTCCGCCCGACCCAATGGCGATTTTTGACTGGATGATGTGATATCCTGCGCCGAGTGGATCGCTTTCAGGGTTAAATAATGTGAGTACTCGCTGCTTTTGATATGCATGCATTCCGTAGCTCCAAAATGCAAAACCCGCAGGGCCCATTAGAAGCGCGGCAAAGCCAATCAGTCGCCAGCTTAACCCAGATAAAAAGAGTACAAATATACCTGAGCTAGCAATCAATATAGAAGTCCCTAAATCTGGTTGCTCTTTAATCAAAATGGTCGGTACCATCACAATGGTAAAACCAATAAATAGATTCAATATCGAAGGTGGTAGGCGGTGTTGCCCAATGTACCAAGCCACCATCATCGGCACTGCAATTTTCATAATTTCAGCGGGTTGAAAGCGAGTGATCCCCACATCTAACCAACGCTGTGCACCTTTGCTACTGACACCAACAAATAAAACTGCAACGAGCATACCTAAACCAACAATATACATTGGGATCACAATACGCTTTAGCGTATTAGGAGAGAGTTGAGCCATAAACAGCAATGCGATGACTGCGCTCGCCATACGCGTTGCATGACGTGTCATCATATTAATGTCTTGACCGCTAGCGCTATATACAACTGTTAAACTGCCTAACATCATTATTATCAACGCAAATAAAAGAGGGAGGTCGATGTGGACTTTTTGCCAAAATGTGCGTTTATAGTTTAGAGGTATCATTAACAGTATTTTCCAAGGGGTAGGCTGAAAAGTAATAATCCATTAATTGGCGTGCGACGGGGGCTGCAACAGAACTACCAGCTCCTTGGTTTTCGACGACAACAGCGACGACGATACGTGGGTCATTATAAGGAGCAAAGCCCGTATAAATAGCGTTGTCACGATGACGTTCATTGAGTTTAGAGGCATCATACTTTTCGCCTTGTGCAATACTGACAACTTGCGCAGTACCCGTTTTTCCTGCAGGATCGTAGCTTACCCCTTTGAAAGCTTTGTGCGCTGTGCCTGTGGTTTTAGCTACGGTGTTATGCATGGCTTTCAATGCGATGCGCCAATTGTCTGGATTTTGTAATTGTACTGGCGCCTTCTCTTCTGTAAATAGCTGATTTATAACATTATCCTGCTTTGTTACTTGAACCAAGTGAGGTTGGTGATGTGCACCACGATTAACTAAAATAGTGAGAGCATTAGCTATCTGTATTGGTGTTGCGGTCCAATAGCCCTGGCCAATCCCAACCGAAATCGTGTCACCTGGCCACCAGTTTTCTTTGAATCGCTCTTTTTTCCACTCTACAGTAGGCATTATCGCCGTCGTTTCTTCGTGAATATCTATTCCAGATAAATCTCCAAATCCAAATTGCGACATGAAGTTACTGATTTTGGTGATCCCAGCTCGGTATGCAATGCGGTAATAATATGTATCACATGACTCTTCAATAGCACGATAAACATCTACATGGCCGTGACCCCAACGTTTCCAATCACGCCACTTGTGGTCGACATTTGGTATTTGAAAAAAGCCAGGGTCCCAGACTTGTGTTTGCTCCGTGACAATCCCTTCTTCTAAACCTAATATCGCAAGGTGTGGCTTTACGGTAGATGCTGGCGCGTAACTTCCTTGGGTCGTTCGATTTATCAAAGGTCGATCTTGATTGAGCAGCTTTTTATAATTAGCACCACTTATTCCATGTACAAATAAGTTTGGGTCATAACTTGGGTTAGAATAAAGCGCGAGGATCCCACCATCTTTCGGATCCATAACAACGACGGCTCCTCGCGCATCTTTCAATGCATGTTGGGCAATTTGTTGTAATCCGATATCAAGTGTTAAAACTAAGTCTTTACCAGGGGTTGGTGCTTCCATATTTAAGGTGCGAATAACACGACCTCGATTATTGACTTCTACACGCTGAGAACCAACAGTCCCATGCAGCTGTTGTTCATAAAATTTTTCAATCCCACGTTTGCCTATATCATGTGTTGCACGGTAGTTCGTTGCTTGATTAGCGGATTTTAGCTCACTTAGCTCGTCTTTATTAAGTTTGGCGACGTAGCCTAAGGCATGCGTTAATGTATCTCCAAAAGGGTAGTGTCGAGCGAGTCTTGCTTCAATACTAAATCCTGGAAATTTATGTTGATTAACAGAGAAAACAGCGACTTCTTGCTCATTCAGTCGAGCTTTGAGTATCTGGCTTTTGAAACGGCGTTGTTTGCGGATATCTTTTAAAAAGTCGGATTGTTGTGTGTCAGTTATTTCCAGAAGCTGTGCTAATTCGGTTAAGCTTTTTTCAAGGTCATGAACATCTTCAGGCACAACCTCCAAATTGTACACCGGGCGATTTTCAGCGAGAAGAACACCATTTCTATCGTAGATTAACCCTCTATTTGGCGCTACAGGTATAAGCTTAATTCGGTTATCATTAGAGCGAGTTTGATATGTCTCATAGTCTTTTACCTGTAAATGGTAAATATTCATGATTAACATACCAATGAGTAATACAACAAAAATAAAGCCAACAAAAGCACGGCGAGCAAACAGGTTTGCTTCAGCTGAATGATCGCGAATAGTTGACCGTTTTTTTAACATAAGAAGCGGTCATTCCCTATGATATGGGTGATTGGTATTTAAACTCCAGCCACGGTATAAGCTTTCAGCAACAATAATGCGAACCAGTGGGTGTGGTAAGGTCAGGTTTGATAATGACCACTTTTGCTCTGAGGCTGCTATACACTCTGGCGCAAGTCCCTCAGGCCCGCCAATTAACAAGCTAATGTCTCGGCCGTCTAATTGCCACTTTTGCATGTTTTTTGCCAAATCATGGGTATCCCATGCTTTACCTGTCACCTCAAGGGTAACAATTCGGTTGCCTTTGGGAATTGCAGCGAGGGTTTTTTCTCCTTCAATCTGTAAAATCCTTTTGATATCTGCGTTTTTTCCGCGTTTTCCAGCAGGGATCTCTAGTAGTTCTAGCGCCATGTCTTTTGGAAAGCGACGTTGATATTCTTTAAACCCTGTTTCGACCCATGATGGCATTTTTGTGCCAACGGCAACCAATTGTATTTTCAAAGTTAGCCCCAGAGTTTCTCTAAATCATATAGGCTTCGAGTTTGATCTTGCATCACGTGAACAACCACCTCACCTAAGTCAACTAATACCCACTCACCGACATCCTGTCCTTCTTGACCTAACGGTTCTTCACCTGCATGGCGTGCTGCCTTAGCAACATTGTCGGCAATTGACTGTACATGGCGTTTTGAGTTGCCTGAACAAACGATTAAATAGTCAGTGACAGTAGACACTTCTCTTACGTCTAATTTAACGACATCACGGGCTTTCATATCATCAACTTTGTCTAGTGCAAAGTCTAAAAGTTGTTCTGAATTCAACTGGGTTACTCTTAAGTTATAAAATAGTCGGCGATTTTAGCACAGCCAAAGACCTTAATCAGCATACAAGTGATGTTTGCGAATATACTCTATGACTTCAGCTTGCAGTAAATGTTCCGTATGTTGTTGATATTTTATAAAGTTACGAATTTGACTTGAAGAAACATCTTTTACATTTCCAGTTAAGAAGTAGCAAAGACCGCTTATTTGGGCATGCAGTTGAGAGATATCAGTGACTTCACTTCTACTTAAATACTCGATGAGGGGAGGGCAAGTACTGCGAACTTCCCCCGGTCGCTGGTATACCACGATATGGCAAATAGACGTGATCGCTTGCCACTCAAACCAAGCTGGTAAACTATTAAATGAATCCATGCCCATTAAAAAAATTAATGGTTGGTCTGGATATTCAGCTCGGCATTCTTGCAAACTTAGAAGAGAATAAGAAGGGCCTTGTCGGCGCAACTCTCTATTATCAATGTAGAAATATGAATTTTCACGAGTCGCAATATCTAGCATTGCGAGACGATGTTGTTCGGTTACACCTGGTGCTGCTTTATGGACAGGTATTGCACAGGGTAGAAAGCGCAACTGTTCTAATCCCAATTGTGTAATACAATTCTCGGCCATATTGATGTGGCCGAGATGAACAGGATCAAATGTACCACCAAATAATGCAATCATGACTAATGAGCGTCAAGTTGATAGGGCAAAGGCATATCAATCGACATGCAAAACGATAATGCGATATGAGCAAGTGCTTGGTATGGCGCAACCATAGCAGAGCGTTTATAGGCAGCATCAAACTCAGCCAAACAATTGATAATGTTCTTAAGTTGATTAATGGTCAACCTATCGAGTGCATGTTGTGTAAGTGCTTGCTGGTTTTTCCATATGTTATGTCGTTTAAACAACTGATTGAGGTTTTCGCCTTGTTGCATTGCTGATTTTATCTCTAATAACGTTTGCGCCTCTTTATTAAAAGTCCATAAAACACTGGTTGCTTCAACATTATCATCAGCGAGTTTTAGTAATACTTTGATAGCGGTATGAGCGTCACCTTGTAGTAGTGCAGAGTTTAAATCAAAAATATCGTATTTAGACTGATTTAATAAACCGTTTAAAACTTGAGTATGGTCAATAGGTTGGTGTTTATATAATAATGATAACTTTTCGAGTTCTTGATGGGTTGCCAGCAAATTACCTTCAGTTGCTTCTAACAGACTGCGTTTTGCATCAGGGTTAAGGTTGAGTTGTAGAGCGCTACATTGTTCATCTAGCCAACGGTGTAAATGATTGCCAGCAAGCGTGTAACACGGAACAAACAAACCCTGTTTATCTAGTGCTTTGAACCAAGCGCTACGTTGTATATCTTGACCTGCTTTACTGCCTTTAATAATAACAATTACGTCTGGGTTAAGATGTTCGGTCAGTTTTTTGAATGCTTGGCTACCAGGTGTGCCAGGCTTTAACTGGTTTAAATCGAACTCTATTAGTGTGCGAGCACTAAACAGCGACATACTATTGTATTGCGCGAGAAGCTCTTGCCAATCAAAGCCAGGGAGGTAATTGAACTTAATGATTTCGTCAAAACCTTGCCGTTTAGCTGCTTGTTTAATTGCGTAGACACATTGCGCTTCTTGGAAAGGTTCTTCACCAAACACCATATAAAACGGGTGAAGTGATTTATTTAGTTGACTCGGAAGCTGATTTGCGTAACTGCGCATTATAGTTGTGATAACTCCCTGATAATGCGCTTGCTTGCAAGTTGGCGAAGTTCACGCAAAATGATATCTAACTCTTTGGCTTTTGCTAACGCATTGTCAGGATCGTCTTGATAATTTCGATATAATTCAAAACCCTGCTCAACAGGCTCTTGCCCAGGACGAGTTATACGGTAGGCAACCCCATATGCAAGCTCGTATTGCGCAACTTGGCCGTTTTTAAACAAGCTCAATGTTTGTCTTTCTAAGGTATCTTTGTATAAATGCAATGAGACATTGTTAACGGCATGTTTTGAATCAATAATTGACACGTCAGCGCGTTTCAAGTCCGCTTTTAATAATTCAAATACCTCAGAGCGCTTATCATCAGCAGTGAGTATAATTGTTCGCAGATCTTGGGGCAAATATGACGCTTTCTTTAAATGAAAGCCACAGCTTGATAACAAAACACAGATCAGCGCAAGCGCTAATCCGTGTTTTACAAAATGAGCAAGGCGCATCTTAGTTTGCTACCACGTTGAGTAACTTACCAGGTACATAAATGACTTTGCGAATGGTTTTGTCATCAGTGAACTTGGTTACGTTCTCTTCTGCAAATGCGATGGCTTCAACTTGTTCTTGTGTTGCATCGGCTGCAACCGTTAGTTTAGCGCGCAGCTTACCATTGACTTGCACGATAATCAGCTTTTCATCTTCAACTAACGCAGACTCATCAACATCGGGCCAAGCAGCATCTAAAATATCAGATTCAAACCCAAGCTCAGCCCATAGTTCATGACACATATGTGGCGCGATTGGAGCAAGCATAATAACGATCGCGTGTAGCGCTTCGTTTGCAATAGCAATATCTTGTGCATCTTTAAGTGGTGCTTTAGCCAGTTTGTTAGACAGCTCCATGATTGCTGCTATGGCCGTATTGAAGGTTTGACGACGTGATAAATCATCCGTCACCTTAGCGATGGCTTTGTGTACTTCACGACGCAATACTTTTTGATTGCTGCTTAATGCACTTGTGTCTAATTCAGCTTTACCCGCAGCATTAACGTCAACGGCATATTTCCACACACGTTTTAGGAAACGATGTGCACCTTCAACACCTGAGTCTGACCATTCTAATGTTTGCTCTGGTGGTGCGGTAAACATCATAAATAAGCGAACGGTATCAGCGCCGTATTGTTTGATAACGGTCTGTGGGTCAATACCATTGTTCTTCGACTTTGACATTTTACTCATGCCTGAAGAAAATACTGGCTGGCCATCATCTTTGTGCCATGCTTTTGTAACACGCCCTTTGTCGTCAGTTTCTGTTTCAACATCAGTTGGTGAAATCCAAATATCACCGCCTTTTTCATCTTTACGATAAAAAGTCTCTGCTAATACCATACCTTGACACAATAAACGTTCAAACGGCTCATCTGAGTTAACTAGCCCAAAGTCACGTAGTAATTTATGGAAAAAGCGAGAATATAAAAGGTGTAAAATGGCATGCTCTATACCACCAATGTATTGATTGACTGGCAACCAATAATTTGCCGCACCAGGCTCTAGCATACCTTCGTCATAACGAGGGCTACAGTAACGTGCGTAGTACCATGATGATTCCATAAAGGTATCAAATGTATCAGTTTCATGGAATACAGGTGCACCGTTGACGGTCGTTTTAGCCCACTCAGGGTCAGCTTTAAGTGGAGAGGTCACGCCATTCATAACGACATCTTCTGGTAAGCGTACTGGTAGCATATCTTCGCTTGCTGCCAGCTCTTGGCCTTGCTCGTCGCTTAACATGGGAATTGGAGAGCCCCAATAGCGTTGACGACTTACGCCCCAATCACGTAAACGAAAATTAACCTTACGCTTACCGGCACCTTGTGCCTCTAGTTTATCAGCAATAGCATCAAATGCAGCTTTAAACGCTAACCCGTCAAATTCACCTGAGTTGATCAACACTCCTTTTTCCGTAAATGCTTCTTTACTGATGTCAGCTGTTAGCTCAGAGTTGTGTTCAGGGGTAATAACTTGTTTGATCTCAAGCCCGTATGCAGTAGCAAACTCAAAATCACGTTGGTCGTGCCCTGGTACGGCCATGACCGCGCCTGAACCGTAATCCATTAATACGAAGTTTGCCACCCAAATTGGTACTTCTTTACCTGTTAACGGGTGAACCGCAGTAAAACCAGTATCAATGCCTTTTTTGTCCATTGTTGCCATATCAGCTTCTGCAACTTTGGTGTTTTTGCATTCTTCTACAAATGCAGCAATTGCTTCATTCCTTTTAGCCGCTTCTTGCGCAATAGGGTGGCCTGCTGCTACGCCTACGTATGTCACACCCATAAATGTGTCAGGGCGAGTTGTGTAGACCGTAAACGTTTCGCTGTTATCTGCGCGTTTGAAATCGATTTCTAAGCCTTCAGAACGGCCAATCCAATTGCGCTGCATGGTCTTAACTTGCTCAGGCCAGTCATCTAGCTTGTCTAAGTCATCTAATAATTCTTGGGCATAGTCAGTTATTTTAATGAACCACTGTGGGATCTCTTTTTGCTCAACTGCAGCACCAGAACGCCAGCCTTTACCATCGATCACTTGCTCATTTGCAAGTACAGTTTGGTCAACAGGGTCCCAGTTTACGGTTGACATCTTTTTGTATACTAGGCCTTTTTCATACAGCTTGGTGAAGAACCATTGTTCCCACTTATAGTATTCAGGGTGACACGTCGCAATTTCACGATCCCAATCGTAGCCAAAGCCAAGTTGCTTTAGTTGATCACGCATGTAATCGATATTTTCATAGGTCCACTTTGCTGGGGCAGTGTTGTTCTTAATGGCTGCATTCTCTGCTGGTAAGCCAAACGCATCCCAACCCATCGGCTGCATGACATTTTTGCCTTGCAAACGTTGGAAGCGAGATACAACATCCCCAATGGTGTAGTTACGAACATGACCCATGTGCAGTCGACCACTTGGGTATGGGAACATCGAGAGACAGTAATATTTCTCTTTGCTTTGGTCTTCGACAACTTTAAATGTCTTGTTTTCTTCCCAGTGTTGCTGAACTTTTGACTCAATGTCTTGTGGGTTATATTGCTCTTGCATCTACGTTTCCAGACTTCTTGCAAATTAATAAAAAATTGTTCGCTAGCATACCCCAAATAAAGGGCGATTCACAGTATCTAGGGGGCATTTTGTTGCTTCAATAGTGTGGTTCAACGCCGCGTTAGTGCGTGAATAAGCTATAGTTATATTAAGAAAGTTGTGCTGGAGTTTAAAATGTCTGGTTATAAACAGTGGCTAACGCAATTTAGTGAGTGGTTAAAAGATGTTAAGCATCACGAGCTGGATGAGTTAATAGAAAAGTTTGTTGAACAACAGCAAGCGTTGCAACAGTCGAGCAAAGAGAAAATTCAGCAATATCATTATTATTTACGTCGTGACCTTGAACATTTTAGTGCACACCATCGTCACTATCATGATCTAGCATGGCAAGAGTTAAAAGCGTCTATTTGGTACGAGTTGTCTCAATTAGAGGATCGCACGCAATTAGAATGGCAAGCACTTTTGCAAGACTTTGAACATGATGGTGTTTATAAGCAGGGTGAATGGATAGCAATGGGGCAATTAGTATGTAAGAATTGCGATCATAAATTGGATGTGCTTTACCCCAGTGAGATTTCACCTTGTTCTGAGTGCGAACACACTGAGTTTACAAGAAAAGCATTGTCCCCATAATGAGCAGACTAGGTCGTACGGTTTAGCTGCACTACCTCAGTAGTTTTTATACTGACGCTGATGATAAGAAGTTAAGAATGACCAAAAAACTAATCCCACTTTCTCACGACGCGCTTGCACCGGCAGTTTCAATAAGTCATGTGCAAACGTGTATTCAAAACCCGTATCCTGAATCACTTGCTTTTATAGGGCAAAAAAGAGCGCAAACGGCACTTGATTTTGCACTGGGCATGGATCTTCCTGGCTACAATGTTTTTGTCATGGGCGAAGCCGCTTTAGGACGCTTTACCATGGTTAAAGATAAATTAGAAGCGCATAGTAAAACGCGGCCTACGCCAAAAGAGTGGTTGTACGTTAATAATTACGATGATCACCGAGAGCCTATAGCGATGTTTATGCAGGCTGGCCAAAGCAAAGAACTAGCTGATGATATAGATGAGTTTTTAGATGAGGTTTCGGACACTTTCCCAGCAGCATTTGACAATCCAGGGTATCAGCGAAAAAAGAAATCAATCGATCGCCACTTTGATAATAAATACGATGCCGCACTCAATGCAGTTGAACAGTTAGCAGCAGATAAGAGTGTGGCGCTGCTAGAAGAAAATAATCAAGTTGGTTTTGCGCCGGTTGTAAATGGCAAGCAGTTAGACGATGCTGAATTTGCTGCGTTAGATGAAAAAATGCAGGGCCATTTTTTTGAAGCCATAGAGGGGCTAGAGGATGCCTTGATTGAGGCGCTGATTGAGTTACCTCGTTGGAAGCGAGAATCTTCTGAGAAGTTGCGAAATTTAAAAAAATCGACGGTTGAAATTGCTACAAAACCTTTGATAAAAACCTTAGAGCATAAATACGCGAACCACATTGGCGTGGTGCGTTATTTGAAAGATTTACGAATAGAGATAGTCGATGCAGTTTTAGAGTGGTTAGACGATGATGTATCGAGCGAAGAAGGCAAGGATGACTTTGATTCAAAAGGTATGCTGAGTGATTTTTTTGCACCAAATATTTTAATTGAGTATAAAGACGGTGATGCCGCGCCTGTTGTATATGAGCCTAACCCAACGTTTGGTAACATTTTTGGTAAAGTAGAATATGCTGCCTCACAAGGGAATTTAATTACCAGTTATCGTTCAATTCAGGCTGGAGCTTTGCATCGTGCTAACGGTGGTTACCTGATTATGGATGCAGAAAAAGTTTTGGCAAATCCTCAAGTGTGGGATGGCTTAAAGTTGTCGTTAAAAACGCACCAAATTAAAAATGATTTACCTTACCAAGACAATTCAGTTGGCAGTAGTTTTACCTTACGGCCGCAGCTTATCCCGCTTGACGTCAAGATTATTTTGCTGGGCTCTCGAGATTTGTATTACACCATAGGTGAATATGACGAAGAGTTTGCTGAGCTATTTAGAGTATTGGCAGACTTTGATTATTACTTGCCGAGTTCAGATAAAATGCAGTATCAATTTATCAGCAAAGTGCAGGAATACTGTGATGCTACTTTGTCGTGTAGTTTAACGGCACAAGCCTTATCTAGATTACTTAAGTTTAGTTATCGCCAAGCTGAGCATCAAACGAAGCTGTCAGCCCGATTTGCTGATGTATTGGAGTTGGTTGCAGAAGCGAGTTTTTATACCAAGCAAGATGGAGAGACTGAAATTACCGCAGAGCATATAGATGAAGCGATTGCTGGAAAACAGTATCGCACCGGTCAATTGAGCGAAAATATGTTAAGCGACATTAAAGAAGGTCATACTTTAATTGCAACTCAAGGTAATGCGGTTGGAAAAGTGAATGGTTTAACCGTATTACATATCGGTGATACTGCTTTCGGAACGCCTGCGCGGATCACGGCGACGGTTTATGCCGGTGCTGATGGTGTAATAGATGTTGAGCGAGAGGCCGAACTCGGTAAAGCGATTCATTCTAAAGGTGTGATGTTACTAACGGGGTATTTGGGGAACAAGTACGCCCAAGAATTTAGCTTAACACTCAGTGCGAATATTGCCATAGAACAAAGTTATGGTTACATCGATGGTGACAGTGCCTCTTTAGCCGAACTATGCGGCTTAATATCAGCAATAACAAAACTGCCGATCAATCAATCTTTGGCTTTGACAGGATCAATTAACCAGCATGGTGAAGTACAGGCCATTGGTGGTGTAAACGAAAAAATTGAAGGTTTCTTTAAACTTTGTAAAATGCGGGGCTTAACAGGTGAGCAAGGAGTGATCATTCCGCGTTCTAACTTGGTTAACTTAGTACTCGATGATGAAATTATTGCGGCAAGTTCAGCCGGGCGTTTTCATATTTATGCTGTTGAATCGGTGGACGAAGCCTTGAATTTACTGACCGGAGTGGAAGCGGGTCAATCAGAAAATGGAGAATACCCCCCATTAAGTATTAATGGCTTAGCATTAGCAAGGCTGCAGCATATCGCCGATGTGGTAAATGGTGAAGACAAAGAAGAAGACAGTGATAAGGAGTCGCAATAATGTCGACAACGCAAATCGTTTTATTGGTTATAATTATTGTTATCGGTGGGTTTGTTTATAAGAATAAACAACATCAAAAAGAAAGTGCAGGTATAAATAGAATAACAGCACAAGAATTCTTATCTGAGAATGTAAATAAAGAAGGTGTGTTCGAAACATCTTCGGGATTACAATATGAAGTACTTACTCAAGGCAATGGAGCGCATCATCCGTTAGCGACAAGTAAGGTGAAAGTGCATTATCACGGCACTTTGCTTAATGGCAGCGTATTTGATAGCTCAGTTGAGCGCAATAGTCCAATTAGTTTTGGTTTAAATCAAGTGATTTCTGGGTGGACAGAAGGCGTTCAATTAATGAAAGAGGGAGATAAGTTTCGTTTTTTTATTCCTCCAAACTTAGGGTATGGAGATCAAGCTGCGGGTAAAATAGAGCCCGGATCTTTACTTATATTTGAAGTCGAACTACTGAAAATAGAGTCTTAATCTTTGGTCTCAGTGTGACCAGACTAAGATATAAAAAAGCCCAATTTAATTGGGCTTTTTTATATATGAATTGAAATTAGTCGTGAATGAAATACAGCATGGGGTTGAACTTTAAAGCGCCAAGTTACACACTAGACTCGGTGGCTATTATTGTAGGCTTTATAGCGGTGGCGATGTAAGATATTCATGTAATTATGAGATAATTTAAAGGATGATAAATGTTTGAAATTTTGGTCGGGTTACATGTTACTCACGCATCTATGTATAAAGATTATCGTGCAGCTATGACACCAATATTGCGAGAATATGGAGGCTCTTTTAGTACAGACTTCATTGTTGAGGAAACGCTGATGGGGCCGAGTAATAAAATTAATCGTGTTTTTACACTCCGTTTTTCAAATGAAAGTGATAAAACGTGCTTTTTTAAAGATGAACACTACCAAAATGTAAAAAGCCAATATTTTAATGATTCGGTCTCAGAAGTGTATATTTTATCTGAATATAGCTGTTAATTCATGTGAATAAACATTCGTCTAAGCAGATGAGGCGATCATGTTGGCGTCTTTTTTCATAAATAGTGCCGCGTGAATTAGTACATCTTTATATTTTACATATTGTTACAGTAAAATATCAGAGATGGCTGCAATTCAACCTTATATTGTTATTATATTACAAAATAATAATGGAAGGATTGTATTCTTTGAAATTACGTACTCTATTTACAGCTATTACGGTTGCTATTGCCCCTGCAATTTCTCCGTTAGTGTCGGCCTACCAAACTGAAGACTCTCGACTTTTACGTTTTCCTGATATTCACAAAGATCATGTAACATTTGTGTATGGCGGTGATATTTATATTTCCCATATTAAAAGTGGTAAAAGTACACGATTAACCGATCATATTGGCTTTGAGACTTTCCCAAAATTTTCACCTGATGGGTCTAAAATAGCTTTTTCCGCTCAATATAATGGCAGTCGTCAGATTTACGTTATTAATAGCGATGGGTCTGATCTAAAACAGCTTACCTATTATAACGATGTAGGAAAAATGCCTCCTCGCGGTGGGTTTGATTACCGAGTATTAGATTGGACACCTGACGGCCAGCATATCGTTTTTCGAGCTAATCGAACACCATATGGTAAGCGTGTTGGCAAACCTTTTATGGTACCTGTCGCTGGCGGACTAGAGCAACCGTTGAATATCCCCGAAACGGGAGGCGGTATGTTATCGCCTGACGGGAAAAAGTATGTTTACACACCCATAGATAGAGAGTTTCGGACTTGGAAGCGTTCTCGTGGCGGACGAGCACAAGATGTATGGGTTTATGATTTAGAAAACAATAAGTCAGAGCAGTTGACGACCAACCGTGCAACCGATCAGCAACCAACTTGGGTAAATGACAGCATCTATTTTGTGTCTGATCGGGATTACACGCTCAACTTGTATAAATACCGTACGGGTAAAAAGCCGATTAAAATGACCGAGCATCAAGACTTTGATGTGCTTTGGCCATCAGCGGGACCAGATGCCATTGTTTATGAAAATGGGGGGTATTTATACCGTTTTGATGAAGCGACAAAGCGCTCAGAGAAGTTATCACTGAATGTTGAGGGGAGCCGAGAATATACATTACCTTATAGTAAAAACGTCAGTGACTTTATTGATTCAATGGATGTCTCACATGATGGTAAAAGAGTGCTATTTAGTGCCCGTGGTGAGTTGTTTAGCGTACCTGTGAAACAAGGACCAACACGCAATTTAAGTCACACCCCAACAGGTCGCGAAATCTCAGCAACTTGGTCACCAAATGGTCGTTATATTGCTTATATGAGTGATGAAAGCGGTGAATACGAAATTTACTTACGTGATAGAGCCAATAACAGTGAAGTGAAGCAACTTACTGATAACGGGACTATTTGGCGCTTTGACCCGTTATGGTCACCAGATAATACGAAGTTATTGTTTGCAGATAAAAATCATACCCTGTGGTGGTTGGACATAGCAACGGGTACGCAACATAAAATTGATACAGCAAAGTATAACGAAGATGGGTTAACGCACTACATTTGGTCACCAAATAGTGAAGATATAGTCTTTGTCAAAAATAACGAAAATCGCTACGCTTCGCTTTGGCATTACAATGTTAATGGTAAATCGGTTAACAGATTAACTGATGAGATGATGAGTGAGACCAACGCAACATTCTCACCTGATGGGCAATACCTTTATTTTACTTCTGAGCGTGATTTTAACTTAACGTTCAGTAGTTATGAATTTGACTACATGTTTAATAAAGCAACACGTGTGTACTCGGTTGCCGTGAATGACACTGTTGTAGCATTGAATGCGCCACACAGTGATGAAGCGAGCATATTAAATGCGACATCAGAGGAAAGTGACACAAAAGAAAAAGAAGCAACGGATATAAAATTAGATAAAAACGGTTTTATGGCACGCGCCGTTGCCTTAAGTGCACCAGCTGGGAATTATCGTAGCCTGACAGGCGTAAAAGGCGGAGTTCTGACGCTGACGGATGGTCAACTTAAACTTATTCCTAGCAAACTGGGAGAGGAAGTGGCGACAGTTGCCAAAGGCGTTAGCAGTTATAAAGTCTCGGCTAATATGGAGCACGTAATCGTTAAAGCGGGCAAAAATTATAGTGTAATAAAGCCAGCAGCGAAGCAAGAACTTAAGTCTAGTCAACTTAACTTAGATGGCATGATATTAAAGATAGATCCTAAA
The DNA here is from genome assembly GCF_018100885.1 of Pseudoalteromonas sp. MMG013. Lineage (NCBI taxonomy): Bacteria > Pseudomonadati > Pseudomonadota > Gammaproteobacteria > Alteromonadales > Pseudoalteromonadaceae > Pseudoalteromonas > Pseudoalteromonas sp. MMG013. The sequence continues at coordinate 113,811 of NZ_JAGJEE010000006.1, forward strand.
ACTGAATGGGCGCAAATGTATAGAGAAGGGTGGCGCACATTACGAGACTGGTTCTATGATGAAAATCATCATGGACAAGATTGGAATGCTATTTTAAAGCGTTATCAGCCTATGGCAGAGGCAATCGCTCACCGTACTGACCTAGATTATGTATTGAGTGAAATTGCGGGTGAGATCAACGCCGGTCACATCTACGTGAACTCAGGGGATATGCCAGAGGCGACGCGTTTAAAACATGGTTTATTAGGTGCGCAGATCAGTGCACACAAATCTGGGTTCGTAAGAATTGAACAGATTTTTAAAGGTGAAAATTGGCATGAAGACTTCCGCTCACCACTCGATGAGACAGGGGTAAAAGCCAATATTGGTGATTATATCCTGAGTGTAAATGGCCGTGCAGTTAATACTGTTTTGAATTTCTACGAATTATTAGAGAACACCCAAGGGAAGCAAGTTGAATTGGTTTTAAATCAATCGGCAAGCTTTGAAGGAAGTTGGAAAGTTACCGTTAAACCGGTCGCGAGTGAATTGGGACTAAGATACCTCGAATGGACACGTTCACGAGCTGAATATGTTGATAAGCTCTCTGATGGACGGGTTGGCTACGTGCATTTGCCAAACACCCATTATGCTGGCAATCGTGCATTGTTTAAAAGTTTCTTACCTCAAACAGACAAAGAAGCCATGATCATTGATGATCGATATAATGGAGGAGGGTTTATTCCCGAGCATATGATCACGTGGCTAGCGAGAAAGCCTTTAAATTATTGGAAGCGCCGTGGTGTTGAGCCAACTAAAACACCTCAATTTGCTCATGATGGGCCTAAGGCGATGTTGATCAATGGTTACTCTAGCTCGGGCGGTGATGCCTTACCGTATTATTTCCGACAAGCAGGACTTGGCAAACTCATAGGTACTCGCACATGGGGAGGTTTAATTGGTATTTCAGGCAACCCGGGACTGGTTGATGGTGGTTCAGTGATTGCAGCGACTTTCCGTATTTTAGATAATGAAGGTAATTGGATCATTGAAGATGAAGGCGTAAGCCCGGACATTGAAGTAATAGATCGACCTGAATTAATTCAAGCGGGTAAAGACCCTTCTGTCGAGCGCGCAGTGAAAGAGTTACTGGACGAGTTAGAAGCTAACCCGAAAAAGCCTTTAACAGTGCCTGCTGCACCGAGTAACTTTGGTCAGAAGTAATATGTGTTGATTTTGGTTTAACGCTAAATAACGGCTAGGCTTTTTCTTAGCCGTTATTTTTAAATGATTTTATGGGTGCTAAGACGCTTGATGTTTATATAAATGTGGAGCACACAATATGCACTTTAACTTACATATGATTGATAAAGCATAGAAAGCACTATGGTGATGTATAAAAAAGTTGTATTAATTACGGGTGGAAGTCGTGGTATAGGCGCAGCTGCAGCGAAGTTACTCGCAGAACGTGACTATGTTGTTGCAATTAACTACAAAGAAAACCATAACTCGGCAAAAGAGCTGGTAAAGTCTATTCACGCGATGGGTGGTCAAGCCGCTGAGTTTCAAGCTGATATAAGTGATGAACAGCAAGTTGAAGCGTTATTTTCATCGGTGCTATTGAAGTTTGGCCCAATTACACATTTAGTAAATAATGTTGGTGTGTTAGCGCAGCAGCAGCGAGTTGAAAGTATGACTGCTGAGCGAATTAATCACATTTTTCAGTCTAATGTTACACCTTATTTTATTTGTGCTAGAGAAGTAATTAAGCACTTTAAAGAGCATGAAGATATGTCAAAATGTGCAATAGTCAATGTATCATCGGCAGCATCCAGATTGGGTGGCGCTAATGAGTATGTTGATTATGCCGCGTCAAAAGGCGCCATAGATACTTTTACAACAGGGTTGTCTTTGGAGCTTGCACAATATGGCGTGCGTGTTAACTGTGTTAGGCCAGGATGTATTTATACTGATATACATCGTGATGGAGGAGAAGAGGCTCGTGTTTCACGGTTAGCACCTCAGCTGCCATTACGCCGTGGCGGTACGGCATTAGAAGTTGCCAATGCTATTGCGTGGTTATTAAGTGATGAAGCCAGCTATGCTACGGGTAGTTTCATTGATTTAGCTGGTGGAAAGTAATTTTTTAAAGTAATAACTGGTGCTGAAAAAGAGACCATTGCTGTCTCGCACAAAGTGAGGGATCTCCCCGCATTTTATGTAATTGATCGTTTGATAAAACTTTTCTGAGTTATCGCCAGTTTGTGTATCTAGGATGAGCAATTCAATCCCTTGCTTTGTAGCCTCACATTCTAACGATTGCATTAGAGCAGAGGCAATCCCCTGACGCTGATATTGAGGGTGAACAAGTAGTTTTTCCACTTCGGCTCGATGCACCCCATTCGGTTTTAGACACCGAGTATAATGAACGCAACCAACTAGCGTATTATCGCAAAAATATCCGAGAAACATACGACTTGTGAGCTGCATGTCGACGGCTTCCCAATAAGCACTGAGTGGCTGTGTATTATTACAGGTATTAACCCTAAAGATGCACCGCTTTTAATACACTGAGCAAGTAAATGAGTTAATGCTATGTTGTATTGTGCAAGAGATGTGAGTCGTTTTATATGAGAGTTCATGATGTCTGCGTGTCTTTTAGAGTTGAAAGCTGCGATTGGATATGCTCTATGTGCTTTTCTAACTTAACTTTTGCGTTATGCAAATGGTTTATACGCGATGTTGTATTGGTCTGTTGAGCGCGAATTGCACGGTAAATAGCCACTCTAGGTAGGTTGTACTTATCTGCAGCACTGCAAATAGGCAAGTGTTTATTTAACACCTCATGCAACGCGTTGTACATTGCGTCGTTTTCATTTTGTTTTTGATACATTGTGAGCACTCCATTTTTTGACTGGGGTGTGATTATCATGAATTTGCCAAATGCTGATCTCTAAGTGCCATAGCAGATGTAAAGTTTGACAAAAATTGTACATAACGTTCGCCTATATTGTAAATGTCTGAACTTTATAAGAAAAAACCATACCAACTTTTAAATTTATTATATTTCAATTAGTTACGTATTTTTGTTTTATGATATCGGACTCGTTTGCACCATTTATAGGAAATTTATATAGGGTTTGCACTGAATTGTCGCATGGGGGCAAGATACTTGGTCAGTGGGGGGGCTTGAGTAGGTTGATTTTCAGAGTGTGTTTGAGCGTTAAGCTTTTAAAATAAAGCTTTAAATAACAGATGGCTATTATTAAAGATGATAATTAGGTCAGTGTTGTTAGTGACTATACATTTTATTTTTTCTATTTCATTAGAAAATAGTTTTGTACGTAAGGTATGTCGCGACGTACATAGATAGAGCAGTTATAAGTTTAAAAGAGATGCAATTATGAGAATATGTATTTCAGTCATGCCATTAGTTGGTGCTCACTTACTAATAATGAAACAGCAGAGCACAATCACCCCTATTGAACCGGTTTAATTTCAATGCTTCACCAAGAAGCGGGTCGCCAATTTTACATGGGCACGTATGAAGTAACCGTAGCTGAATTTCAGCGTTTTGCGCAAGCAACAGGATACAAAGTACCGACTAAATCTCGACAAGAATTAATGTTCTAACGCAATTGCCGAGGTAACACCATGTTGTTTCAGCCATAATGGTGAAGCATTGGTTTGTAAAAATGCCAAATACTCGCTTTTGAGCTCAGGGATTGAGTGTGTCAATTGATATAACGCAAGAGCAGAATTGAGTGATACGAGCCTATTATGGGTCAAGCGGGCTGTATTAAATGCTTCTTGAAACAGCAGGCGAGCGTCATCAAATAAGTCTTGAACTAATAACACTTGGGCTTTCAATTGCAATTGAGCAGGCTGTTTTACTGTATCATTGAATAATGCATGAGCAGATTTAAAATCCCGTACTTCAATATAATATGACACCAGCATTTCTAAGGCATTATCAAGTACCCAGTAGTTATTCGCGGTTTTGGGAATGGTTAAAATACGCTTTAAGTAGGGCAAAGCAAGTGCATTATCTTGTGTGAACAATGCAAAATGAAAATATATAATAGCCTTATTAGAATCGCTTAAATTATGGGCTATCAATAAAGCTTGGGCTTTATTTAGCTGAGCATACTGCTGGGCAGTATTGTTTACTTTTTTTGCTAGAATTGAATATAGCATGTGAAGTTCAAATTGTGCCAAGGGCGCCTGTTGATGTTGGGCTAAAGATATAGCTTCCTATAACACATTAAACATTTGCTCTGTATTGCCCTGTTCATAATGAAGCCATGCACTGGTATTGAAGTAGTCATATTGTAAAGGCCAAAGCGAAGTATGTTCGAGCTCTTTTCTCAATAATGTTAATCGATGAGTACTTTGTTGATGTTGCTTGCGCATTTTGTAGATCATGCCAATTAGCCACTGAGCTTGTGCTCGATAGGCTTTTTTTCCATACCCTCTGTCAGTAAGCAACCTATCTAGGTGCACCATGGCGACATCAGGCTGCTTAGCGTAAACTAAATGCTTTGCCAGTAATAGTGTTATCTGCGCATTATTTGGTGCGTGACTATGCATTGTTTCTAGCTCAGCTAAGCTAAGTGGTTTATGTGAAGAAAAAAACGATAAATCATGTAGTTGCTTAAGTTGTTCGTCTAATGCCAAACGCGCTTTTTCAGTTGTTTCTCCAAATGCATAACCTTGCCAATGACGTGTGTCATTGGATAGACCATAGTGTAAAAACACGCCTTTTTCAGAAGGGTACATATCACCCCATAGGAGCCAGTTATTGAGTGGTAGCTGTGCGTTTTCCCAGGCTTGCTGCGGCGATAAAAAATGCTGCTGATTTATATCGCTAAGGCTGATAGTTTTAATTGAAAAGTGCGCGTTATCTGCAAAAACACTGGTATTAGTCAGCAGCAACTTGCTTTGTCCATCAGTACCTTGAGCATTCGTAGCGATATATAGTGGCGTTTGTGCAGCTGGGGTTTGCCATTGAGAGGCGAGCAACAAGATAAGAAAAATAAAACTGCAGCTTATTGCTGTATATAAATAATATGGTGATTTTTTATTTTTTGTGTATTCAACAGATGGGTGATTCAGGCTATTATCGATAGGATTGGATACTGCATATTGCCACTTATAGCCTTTCTTTGAATAGGTTTTGATAGCAGCCTCTCCAAAAATTGCTCGCAATTGACTTATAGTCTGAAAGACAACTTGTTCAGAGACGACTTTATTTCGCCAAACAGCATTCATTATGTCATCTTTACTGTGAATATCGCTTGGGTTTAGTAAGAAGTATTCAAGTAATAACGTTTGATTTCGTTTTAAGACAATTAGCTCACCATTTCTATACAGTACGCGTTTATCACATGAGTATTGGTATTGAGAAAACTGTAACTCCATAGAATTTATCTGTTTTTATTACTTTGAGACTTATTATTACATAGTCTTAAAATAGATGGGAGTGATATTCATAGCTATGGCCAGCTAACAGCTCACCTTAACCATTGTTAATGGTTATAAGGAGTGATAAATGGATGGAAAAATGCGACTAAGTCAGTTTTCTAGTTGGTGCTAATTACGCTAAATCAGAAGCAGGTACTCGGTGTACTGATGCATGGAGTGTTGCATGGAATGTTGCGGTAGAGGCAAGGGTATTTGCTAATCCTATTGAACAGGATTTAAGTTATGACTTACGAGATGATGACTATTTGGAAGTTAAATTTAAGTATTACTTTTAGTAACTGAAACATTAGCACGCGAACCGATTTGAGAGGCAATAATATGATTAACCTAAATGTAATTGCCTTTACAGTGTTTTAAGCTAATTTATTCAGGTGTGTTCATAACTTTCTGATAGATAAAAAATTTGGAGGCAATGATGCTTAAACCTGTTTTTACCATATTATTTTTCTTACTAGCAGCGCCACTCATATTGGCGCTATTTATTGCGAATTCATATCATGTGGAACGAAGTGTTGTAATAGAGCAACCGGTTGAAGTGGTGTTTAATTATATTAAATATTTAAAGAATCAAGATAAATACAGTCGTTGGGCTAATATTGACCCGAATATGAAAAAGGACTATCGGGGCATTGATGCGCAAGTGGGGTTTGTATCTGCATGGCACAGTGAACACCCAGACGTAGGAACAGGGGAACAAGAAATTGTTGGTATAACACCGATGCAACGGATTGACTATGAACTCCGGTTTTTAGCGCCATTTGAAGCAACAGAACCCGCGTACATGCTTACTAAACGTATTGGTGAAACCACTGAGGTTAAGTGGGGGTTTCAAGGGCATATGAATTACCCAATGAATTTGACGTTTTTGTTTATCGATTTTGAAAAGCAGATAGGTGATGATTTGCAAGCAGGGCTTGACCAGTTAAAAAGGATCCTCGAACAGTGAGTAACTCTAATACGAAGTGACGGGTATAAGACGTCTATAAAATCTGACTATTATCAAAATTAGCCATACGGCGTAGGTGTTTTTTAGTTCAAGGGCAGCAGTGGGAAAGCTTTTGGCTCTCCCATATATCGTTGTTATAGAGTTTGCTTGTTAAATGTAGAGTTCGTTTTACAATCACCTATATCGCTAAATCGATGTTGATGGCCCTGTGTTTCCGGCGTGATGTCATAAATAGGACCAGACTCAACGCGGTAATTGTTTCCTTTGAAGCTAAACGTATCTCCCTGAGTGTAAATGGTCGGGTATCCTTGCCATGATGAGTTGCACGCATCACATTTTGGCAGTACTTGAGCTATGGCATTTAATAGTTGATGCTCTGAATCTCTGCTGTCTTGATGTAACTCCCAAATAAATACACCAGGGTAGTTATTGTCTTTTACATATTGCGATTTCTTTTGAATGAGTTTTGGGGTTTCCCAGTACCAATGAATATTATCGTCAATAGCATGACCTGAATTAAAATCAAGACCTAAATTTTCGACAATGTAATCTGTGGTAACGATGTTTACTTGATCACTTTGTCCATTCACAAAACCTTTGTGGTAAAAGGGGAGACCGAGTAGAGTTTTCTCTCTCGAGTATTTTTGCGCCATGCTATTGATGCCTGGAATATTCGACTCCAAACCCATTTTCGTATATAGCTACGCACTGTGGTGATCAATAAACGACCCTGGCCATTGTCCCGTAAAGTTGTATGCCATAAAGCGAATGTAGTCAGCATAAATATCTAAGTCAGCGTGATAATTTGGTCCACTCCAAAACCCCGCCTCCACATCGGTGCCTAAGCCGATTTCGCTGGGTAATAGTTCATGCAACCGTTTTAACAGATAGAGATGATTACTGCTTTCAATTGGGTGTGGCTGTTCATAGGTAGGGAAATCGCGGACATTGAGATGCGTGACTGTTAAATACTGCGCCTAGGCAAAATGCCAACAAAGTTCTTTGTATCATTGTATATTTCCTTTACATATATATGTTATTCCGCTGTTAGCGTGGCTGTTTTTTGAGCTAGTTGCAATAGGGTTGAATACCGACGTTGGTCTAAGGTTTATAGTTAAATTACCTCGTATTACGAAATGGCTTTGAGTGTATATTGCGAGTTAAATTTTTGTTTAGATAGGAGTCGGTTGTTGGCCGATGAGCGACTAAGTACTTGGATCTGCAAGGTCTGTTCTTTTATGCTAATTTTTTAAATTAATAATGCCAAATTTTCAATATTATTCGCAGTACATCTCTATGTTAATCGCTTATATTTTATTTAAAACAACTTATTTCCATTTAAAATCAATGCACTGAAAGTTCCTGTGAAATTTTATTATGATATTTTTCATTTCATGTATCATAAGTGAGGTTTTAAAAAGATGTTTATTTATTATGAATTTATATTAAATTATTTCAGTGTGGACGCTATTAATTTACTCTGATGTATTTTTTACTCTTTGTAAGAGATAAATATCAATTTAAACACTTAAAGTACAGTAAGTTAACAATTATGGAGTGATAGGCTTTAGTTTAAAAGAGTCTGTGGTATTACACCAATGAAAAAACTAAAGGAATGAAAATGAGTAAGCATATTAAGCTCTTTGGAATAGGGTTATTATTTTCTGGTCATAGTGTGTTGGTAACAGCTCATGAGCTACCGCAGATTGATGTAAATGCAGATGTTGAATGGCATAATATTGTAACTTTGACAAAAGATTTAGTGGATAAAAAAGAAAAGCACAATCAGGCGCACAGTGGCGTGTATATAAACTCATATGGACTCTCTCGATTTTGTACGGATAGTAGCCTAAAACACACCCTTTCTGATGCGTCAGGGTTTATTACGGCAAGCCCTAGTTGGGCAATTAAAAATTCATTGGATTTAAACACGCAGGTTAAAAAAAGTGATTGGACAAGTCGCTCGCATTACTCAAGTGCAAACTCTCCGAGTGGTTATGATGGGCTTGAGTCGGCGTATTATGCCTTTATGTCCAATCATTCAGGTACTTATAATAATAATTGGCTGGCACCACTTAGTGTTGAAGAAAATGGTTCTTGTCATATTTTTTCTAGTCAAATGTCACCAGGTACTGTTAATTTAAGGCATTTATTTATAAGTGGGTGCTGTAGTGTAATTAAAGGTGAATGCTCTTCAAATAAGAAGAAAGCGAACATATTAAATAATAAGTTTACTTCTGCGGTTGAACAGTCGAGTCCAGTATCCTTATCTGTGTTACAAACACCAGATAAAACATGGGCTAGCAGAGCTAAGGGGGTGAATTGTATTTATGGCGTTAATGGTTACCAAAATGATTGGGGGCATTACGGTAGTTCATTCTGGAATAAGTGGAATCGTGTCGGAGTTCAAAACAAAGATGCGTGGTTTGATGCAATTGATGCCGGAGATAAAAGTGCATTGGGTGGCATGATATGTTTCGGTCCAGATGCACGTGAAAAGCTCTATAGTACAGAACTTTCATTAATAAAAAGCACCGGCTCACATTGGTCATATATTGTTCAAGAGTTTTCTAAGCGTGCTGCACCGATTAAGAATTCAAATCAGTACTATACACTCTATCCCTACATATCTTTAGAAAATAAGTTTGACGTAACGGGTTTGTTGACGTCTAGTATTGTGCCAGCCCAAGCAAAAATTTTCTCGATGCCTCAGGAGAGGGCGGTAAGCCTTGCAACATCTCTCATAGATAAGCAGCTCACATCTAAAAAAGGAATAGGTTGGCAAGTATACCAAATTAAAGATGAGCGTTACTCTGAGGCATTTGGTGCCAATGATAGGTTGGTTGCAAAGCGGATTGCATTTAGTAAAAAAGTGGGCGATGCATGGATAGTAACACCTGATGTTATGCCTGCTGTAAAGTTAAATGCGAACGATATGGCAGTGTCGCATGCTGGGTTGGCATTCGATATAAATATTCCTGAAAATACTAGTTGGGAGATTTCAAGTAAGTATAAGCAAAGCCTGTTGGCGCAGGCAGAAGCTAAGATGATAGAAAAAATTAAAACGGAAAACACGATAAAAAATTGGCAAAATTACGAAATCGAAGTGGTATCTAGTGAGTTTGGGTATGACGTAAGGTTACAAGATAGCAAAGGCCGGATCCCACTTCGGATATTTGGGCGCGTGTTGTTGAAAGAAAAATCGTCAATGGTTACTCCAAAGCTTCAATTAATATCTGTTGGCTTAAAATAGCTGAAGCTATGAATTGTGACAGATATCGCCTTCTACAGAGCCAAAGGAGGTAAATAATTATTTTGATTGTTAAAGCTTCACCCTCGCAATTTAGGGTGGAGCTTTGCTGTTTAAAGAATTAAATCGTCACCCTCAGATTCGGTTTTTTGAAAACCCCACATGTAATATATAATTGTTAAACTTATTTATTAAAACTTGAAGTCGTAATTTATGATACTCACCATGCTATGTATAGAGTGTATTTTCACTCGAAAAGTGCCCCATAATACCGAAGATTTATTTATAGGTGTTTTGGTTGTTCTATGAAAGAATCGATGCAGTCGGTGGGAGCTTTAGCTTGTAAAATTGGTGAGTCATTTAAGACGATTAGTTGATTACAATAAGTATAATTAAGCAATGGCAATGATTTGGCCAAATGGCGGTGTTCATGCGTTTAATGGATCATCAGTCATATGGAGAGTTACTCATATTGACCGTGATGCTTGTAGTTGTAAGTCCAATAAAGAGCGGGAAAGGGGCAACAAAAAACCGCTATTAAGCGGTCTTTTTGAGATAATAGAGGGTTGTTTAAAAGTTAAACAACGCCACGCGGTAAACGACAATCATGGTCTTTACGGGCTAATTCTACAATCCAAAGCTCTTCAGCGGTGTAACCTTCTTCATTCTCTTTGATCACGATGAAAGGGGCTTTCTTAGTTGTCGCTGGTGCAACGGCTTTCTTTGTTTTTGCTTTTTTAGCAGGCGCAGCTGTGCTAGGGGTCGCTGAACCTGAAGATAGTTCTTCAGTGAGTGCTGCAACGTCAGCAAGGCGCATGTTTTTGCCACCATCAATGCTATACCAGCCTGGCTTGGTTTCAATTTCTGGCTTTTTACCATGGGCAGCTTCATAAGCCACTTCAAAAGCGCTTAATACTTCAGTTTTATCTAGTTTACTCATCGTAGATCCTAGTCGTTTTATACGCGGATATGCGGGATTAAGATTTAAAGAGTAGTTATACCCATATTTGGGCAATTTTTCAATTTTTTACGATTTTTGCTTCCAATTAGCTCGATTTGACGCCAAAATTTGCGATTATTTTCTACAAAGTAGTGGGTACGTCATGAAGCGTTCAGAATTCACACAAATTTTAACAGAGTTACTTAAACCGAGTGCAATTAAAGATTTTGCACCGAATGGATTACAAGTAGAAGGCTCAAACGTAGTTAATAAGGTAGTGACAGGGGTAACCGCCAGTCAAGCGCTGATTGATGAGGCAATTTCACTCGGTGCGGATACGATTTTGGTTCATCATGGCTATTTTTGGAAAGGAGAACAACAAACAATTACAGGTATGAAAAAACGTCGTATTGCCAGTTTGTTAGCGCATGACATTAATTTATTTGGTTATCATTTACCACTCGATATTCATCCTGAACTTGGCAATAATGCGCAACTTGCAAACTTGTTGGATATGGAGGTGGAAGGTGGCTTAGAGAGTGGGCCGAATAGTGTTGCTGTTAGAGGACGGTTACAAACGCCTATAATGGCTGATGAGTTTGCGCAAAAAATAGCAAAGGTGTTAAAGCGGGAGCCGCTAGTTTGTGCGCCTAGAGCAAAGAAAATAGAAACCATAGCTTGGTGCACAGGTGGTGGTCAAGGTTATATTGATTTGGCTGCTGAACAAGGAATAGACGCGTATTTAACCGGTGAAGCATCAGAGCAAACGATACACAGTGCTAGAGAACAAAATATAGATTTCTTTGCTGCGGGCCATCATGCAACAGAGCGTTATGGCATTAAAGCACTTGGTGAGTATTTAGGTAGGCAGTATGGCTTGGATGTGACGTTTGTTGATATAGATAACCCCGTTTGATGGGGTTATATCAACAAAAAGGGGCTATAGAGCTTCAGGGTCGAGCGCTCTAATGAGTGAAATCCAAAGCTTACCTAACCATTCATGACAATGTGTGGTGACTGCATGTAACACGCTAGCTTGGGCGATAAATTGTCTTGATGAAGTGTGCTTAGAAAATGAGTAGAATTGTGTTGGGGCTGTTATAACTGAAACACCTTGCGCTTGGAATAAATCAATGGCTCTGGCCATATGGCTTGCCGAAGTCACTAATGCGACTTGCCTATCAACTAAATGGGGAGCTAAGAGTCTGGCCTCATCTTTGGTATCTAAAGCTTTTGGGCTCTGCTTAATACGGTTCGCTTTAACCCCCAAAGAAATAGCAGCTTTTGACATTAATGTGGTGTTTGAATGTACCCCAGAAACAATTAACTCTGCCCGCGGATAGTGCTTTGCGAGTCTGAGTCCTTCAACTAACCTTGCGAGTGCGCATCCGTTAAGTTGTGTATTACTTGGCAATTGAGAATTTGGGTAAGCCCCACAGCCCAAAACCACAATTTTATCTAAATGCGCATATTGAGATAGCTTAAATGGTTTTAGCGCTTTTTCCTGGGGCGTAATGATTAAAGCTGCGATATGAGGTGTGCTGATAGACCATAGGGACAATATCAGAACCCAACAGGTTAAATATGATTTAATGTGAGTTTTATTTATAAAGAATAAGCAAAAAGCAATGAGTAGGAGTGTAAATGGCAGAGGCATTAACAAGCTGCCAATAATATTTTTTAATTCGAACATATGAGAACCCAACCTTGGATGTTGGGTTATAGTGTATTAGAGTGGCGTTGATATGAACAGGTTAGCGAACATTGTTAAGCTTGCAGGTGTTTAAAAAATGACGATAAACAGGGTTATCTTTCATATTTTTCTTCATTGCTAAGAACATGGGCCTATTTAAACCCAACGCACCTAATGGAATTGATTTAATTAACCCCTGGCTTTCATAAGGTGTTACTAACCAATCAGGTAATGCCGCCACGCCCATCCCGGCACTAACTAGTTGGAATATTAATAAGCCTTGATCGACTGTTTTTAAAGTTCCATCAAACCGTGCATTTTGTATAAAGTGCTTGAAAATATCTTGGCGTTCTTTTGGAATGGGGTATGAGATGATAGTTTCATCTTTTAAGTCAAGCGCAGTAACATAGGCTTTTTTCGCCAGCTCATGATCCGGTGCAACTATTAATTTCAACTTAAAGTCAAATAGATGTGCATATTCTAGTTTATCTGGCTCGCGAATGTCTGATGTCAGTACTAGGTCCAATTCGTCGTCCATAAGGTCTGGAATTGCATCGTAGCTAAAACCTCTTTCGTAATCGACTTTTATATCAGGCCAAAAATTGTTGAACTCTTTAATAGTAGGCAACAGCCAATGAAAACAAGCATGGCATTCAACACTAAGCCGTAATTGAGAAATAGGTTGATTTAAGCTTTCTTTTAGCCGACATTTGGTTGCTTCGACTCTCGGCAGAATTTCGCCAGCTAACTCTAATAGCAGCATGCCCTGAGGCGTAAATCTTACGGGTTGAGTTTTCCGTTCGAATAATTGGCAATCAAGCTTGTTTTCGAGATCTTTAATTTGATGTGACAAAGCAGATTGCGTTAAAAATAATTCACGCGCAGTGTTAACTAATGAGCCTGTTTCTTTCAGAGTAGATATGGTTTTTAGGTGTTTTATGTCTATCATCTTCAATAAATCTCATTTATATAGTGAGTGAAACTCAAATTATGACCAAGCAGCATGGTTAACATCGCCATAATAGAGGTTGGCCGTCTATAAAACCAGCGTGCAGTGATTAATTTATAACAAAATCACTATAGCACCAATTTTGACAGCGTTGTCATTTTTATTTTAACTTTTTTGCAAAAAATTCAAATTAATTTTGTTCATGTTGTATTTGGTGGGGCATGAGTTGCAATCAATTCAATCACCACATGCTGGTTTTGATCATTAATAGATAAAAAGCGGTGAATTGTATGGTATCGGTTTAAAAATACGATGGGAGTCGGAGGCGTGATAGATAGCACGGAGAGCCGAGTTTGGTTAATAACATGATTAATGAAGAGCTAGCCTCTATAGTTACAGAGGCTTTTTGACTAAGAAAGCGATGCGCCGCGCTCATAGGATAACGTATATATTTTTTATATAGACAGCGCTACTTCCGTATGTTTTATCAATAGTGCCATTGCTTTTTGTGCTGGTAAAGGTTTTGAAACGAGATACCCCTGTCCTAATTGACAGCCTTTTCGTTTTAATAACGCCCATTGTTTTGGGTTTTCTATTCCCTCCGCGACAACATTTAACTTAAGCGATTCGGCGAGAGACAAAATTGCATCAACCAGAGGGTTTTCTTTGTTCGTCAGTTTATCTATGAAGCTTTTGTCAATTTTTAACGTATGGATAGGTAATTGGTGTAAGTAACCTAATGCAGAATAACCAGTGCCAAAGTCATCAAGATATAACTTAACGCCTAAAGGCGCTAACCCGTGAATTATTCGTGTCGCAAGTGTCAGGTTTTCGATCAGGCCTGACTCTGTGATCTCAAGACATAGAGTACCGTTAGGTAGTTGATACTTAATGTACAATGAACGCATAAAATCGACAAAATCTAAACTCGCAAAGTGGCGAGATGAGACGTTAACGGTGATTCTAATTGTTGGGTTTCCGGCACGTCGCCATTGTTGTAATTGTGCAGCAGCAACGTGCAGCAAGTGCAAATCTAAGTCGATGATTTGACCTGTATGTTCCGCTATGGGAATAAAATCGTCAGGGGAAACTAATCCGGCTTTTGGGTGGTGCCAACGAACCAGTGCTTCAAAACTAACGATATGAGGCTGATTGAGCGTAAATATAGGCTGAAAATAGAGTTCAAATTCATCATTTTTAATCCCATGCTGCAGGTCATTTTCGATATCAGCTTGACGTTTTAGCTTTTTACGCATTGCATTATTAAAATAACGAACGCGACCTCTACCAGAGGATTTAGCTTCATACATGGCGGCATCAGCTTGTTGCAGTAACCCAATGGCGCTGTCGGTTGCTTCATTGGTAAATGCAACTCCAATACTGCCAGATGCCTGTAAAATGTGACCATCAATGTGCAACGGTTTTGCAATGGCGCTGTTTATTCGCTCTAATGCAGTTTCAACTTGTTGCTTATCTTGTACATTTTCCATAAAGATGGCGAACTCATCCCCCCCTAAACGTGCAAACGTGTCTGTACGCCTAATGCTTGATTGGATAGCGTTAACGATAGCAATTAAAAAATGATCGCCAACGTCGTGACCTAATGCATCATTAATACTTTTAAATCGATCTAGGTCTAAATACAGTAGGCAATGCAAATTTGGCTCAGAAGCTCTTTCATGAGATAAAATGGCATGCTTGATCCTTTCTAGCAGGAGATAGCGGTTTGCTAGCCCTGTGAGTTCATCATGTAGGGCTCTATGCTCTAAAGCTTGTCGAGATAATTGCCTATCAATAGCCATACTAACTTGACGGCTTATATAGGTTAGAATCGATAAGTGGTGACGATTAAAGGCTTTATTGTTTCGGTAGCTTTGTATTACTATGACACCTTGATACTGGGTATTAACCGTAAATGGCACGCCTAACCATGAACGTGGAGAGCGTCCCACCATTTTAAAGTCCCCAGAAGCAATATGCTGCTCAAACTCTTGATGGTTACACAATAATGGGCGGGCGCTATTTATAATGAAATAGGAGGCTGTATCCTTTAATTGAGCTTTTGATACTTTCTGAGATGCATTGCATTTAACTTCACTTTCAATTAAATAGCTAATTTCCAATACATCAATTTGCTTATCGTATAAAGCAATAAAAAAGTTCTCGGCCGGTAACTGGCTATTAATTATTAAATACAAATCATCATAAAATGCATCTAAATCCTCAGATTGATACGCAATATTCGCTATTTTAAGTAGTGATTTTTCTAGTTGCTGTGCCTGATTTAGCTGCTCTACAGTTTGTGTTAAATGATTAAGTGTTCTAACTTGATTTATTTTTGCACTGAGTAAGTGAGCGACAGTAGATAGGATTTGTAAATGTCCGTCAGTGAAATAGTTTTGTTCAGGGTGCTCACAGTCGATCACGCCAAGCAGTTGCTCTTCATAAATCAATGGCACACATAGCTCAGATAAAGCAGGCCTTGAGTCTGCGATATATTTGGGTTCATTAGATACATCAGCAGAAACAAATGCTTTTCTTGTTCTTGCAACGTAACCCGTGATCCCTTGTGCTATTGGAATACGTGTTTGGGTTATTTGATAGTTAGTATTTTGATGCGACAGTCCCATACTGGCGACTTCTTCTAAATATTCACTATGTTCGTCTGATAGATAAATAACGCAGTCGACAAACCCCAGTCGGCTAACTACTTGAGAAGTTACATAATCAAATAGCTCATCTAACTGTGTGATCTGCAGTAATGAAGATGAGAATTGATTTATGATGCTGAGCTGTTCGGTTTTTGATTCTAGTTTTTTGTGTGAAAGCATGCTCATAACTCATATTTGAGAGTGCGCATAATTTATCGTACTTAAGAGTGAAACAACATGTTTTTAAGTGAAAAAGTTATTTAGCCTGTAAAACTATGCAAACAGTCATCCTTCTTTAAATATAAAGCGGATGTGAAATACTTTACTAACGGCCCTTAACTGCCTATGATCGGGCAAATTCAGCAGTGGAAAAGAGCAATGACTAGCACAGTAACTACCCTCACTATTACTCGCCCAGATGATTGGCATGTACATTTACGCGATGGCGTACAGTTAAAAGATACGGTACGAGATATTAGTCGCTATATGGGGCGCGCTATTATAATGCCAAATTTGGTGCCTCCAGCAACATGCACAGAAACCGCACTCTCTTATCGAGATCGTATTTTAGCTGCTGAACCTCAAGGTGATTTTCAGCCTTTAATGGTGCTATACCTTACAGATAAAACAACACCGCAAGAGATAAAAAAAGCAAAAGCAAGTGGCCATATTGTGGCGGCTAAATTATACCCTGCAGGTGCAACGACTAATTCGGATTCAGGTGTTACAGACATTGAGAATATCTATCCAGTGCTGGAAGCAATGGAAGAAGTTGGTATGCTTTTATTAGTACATGGTGAAGTAACAGACTCATCAATTGATATTTTTGACCGTGAAAAGATCTTTATTGAAACTAAATTGTCTAAAATCGTCGATACGTTTCCAAATTTAAAAGTGGTGTTAGAGCATATTACAACTCAAGATGCTGTAGAGTTTGTTAAAGGAGCTTCGGATAATGTCGCAGCCACAATAACGGCGCACCACTTATTATATAATCGCAATCATATGCTTGCTGGTGGGATCAGACCGCATTATTATTGTTTACCAATATTAAAGCGTAACACGCACCAACAAGCGTTAATTGAAGCAGCAACAAGTGGTAGTCAAAAATTCTTTTTAGGTACAGACTCGGCACCGCATGCGAAAGATAAAAAAGAAGCTGCGTGTGGGTGTGCTGGTGCTTATACGGCTCATGCTGCTTTAGAGCTTTATGCTGAAGCGTTTGAAGCTGTTGATGCACTTGATAAATTGGAAGGCTTCGCAAGTCATTTTGGCCCGGACTTTTATGACTTACCGAGAAACACCGACACTATTACTTTAACAAGATCGCCTTGGAAAGTACCAGAAAGTTACCCGTTAGGCGGAGCTGATGTGGTTCCTATCAAAGCTGGTGATATGATTGATTGGTTAATTACTGAATAGTCATTAGTTTTTAATAGCATCGTACCCAAAAAGTGCGCTTTTTTTTATCCTAAGTCGTTTTATTTTAGAATAAATGGGACTTGGTTTGTACAGAAAGCCAGTTTATATGTTAGGCTAGCTATGCTTTGAGTTTTTGCAATTCAATGGATGTAAAAGTTGCGGTAAAGAATAATGTACTTGTAGTTACCGGTTAGGTACTTACACTTGGTAACATTAGTATGATCTGCTGTATTTATTATTCCGATGTGTTGATAAGCAAACTCAGGGAGGAAGCCATATTGGCAAGTGTTAATTTTGATTTGATCTACAGGAATAATAGGTATGTCTACTTCTAAAACAGGTAAAGTAAAGTTTTTCAATGAATCTAAAGGTTTTGGTTTTATTGAACAAGAGAATGGTCCTGACGTGTTTGTACACTTCAGCGCTATTTCTGGTGACGGTTTCCGTACTCTGACTGATGGCCAAGCGGTATCTTTTGATGTTAAGCAAGGTAAAAAAGGTCCAGAAGCTGAAAATGTAGTTGCTGTATAAGCCTGCTTTAAATTGGAGTAACAGCCTTGTTACTCCTTTATCATTTTATTCTTTCCTAACTACTCTTATTATTATATCAAATCACTTATAATTATTTGCTTTATTATTTTTATATGTAAAAATAATAAAGAGATCAGTTAATTTTATTTCTGATTAATATATTACCGTTTGTAGGTAAATTTATATCCTTATCAATACAAGAGAACTGCCAATGCGTGAAATTAAATCTTTTATTAAGTCTGCGAGTTTTAACGAGCTAGAGAAAGCTGCTGAATTAATCAACGAAGCAATAGATAGCCAGCGTGAACAACAGCAAGTAAAAGACGAAGTATTAGCACTTATCAAGGAAAAAGGGTTAACCCTTGAAGATTTAGTCGGTGGCGTTCAATCGGACAAGCGCGCAAAAGTAAAAGCTAAATATCGTATAGAAAAAGATGGTCAAGTTTTTGAATGGACAGGCCGAGGGAAAACACCAAAAGCTTTTGCTGACGTTAACTTAGACGACTATACGATCTAATTTAGCTTAGTTATATTATTTTCTACGCTCGCTTAGCATAAGCGAGCGTTTATTTTTGTGGCATCTAAGCTGCTAGGAGGTACCATTTACACGCTTAGGCCTTACCAACAAGACGCTGTTAATAATACTATATCCCACTTTAAGAAATGTAATGATGCTGCAGTAATTGTTTTGCCTACGGGTGCGGGTAAGAGTTTAGTGATTGCGGAACTTGCACGATTAGCAAAACATAAAATTCTCGTTTTAGCCCATGTTAAAGAGCTGGTACAACAAAATGCTGAGAAATATATGAGCTTAGATCTGCAAGCGAGTATATTCTCTGCTGGACTAAAAAAGAAGTCACTTGAAAAGCAAGTTACATTTGCGAGTATTCAGTCGATTGCAAAAAACTTAGACTTATTACAAGATTTTTATTCATTGATAATTATTGATGAATGTCATCGCGTAAGTGAAAGTGATGACAGCCAATATCAACAGGTGATCCAGCAAATTAAACGCTTTAATACGGATTTAAAAGTGCTGGGGTTAACAGCAACACCATATCGTTTAGGAATGGGTTGGATATATTATCAGCATTATCACGGATTTATTCGCGGTGCAAAAAACTCACCTTTTAAACGATGTATATATGAACTACCGTTACGCTACATGATTCAAAATGGGTATTTAACGCCTCCAAATGAAATTGATCCAGCATCAGCAAACTATGATTTTTCAGCTTTAAATACAAATGCACTTGGTGGTTATGCTGAATCAGATATGAATAAATTACTATCAGCTCAAACGCGTGCCACAAAAAGTATAATTAGCCATATAATTGAAAGTAGTCAAAATCGCCAAGGGGTGATGATATTCGCTGCAACGGTTATGCATGCGAAAGAAATTACAGGTTATTTACCAGAAAATAATACGAAGTTAATTATTGGTGACACAAAGAACACAACCCGTGATGAGATAATAAAAGAATTTAAAAACAAGAAAATTAAATATCTAATCAATGTTTCTGTATTAACTACGGGTTTTGATGCGCCACATGTTGACTTAATTGCTATTTTAAGGCCAACGGAGTCCGTTAGTTTATACCAGCAGATAATAGGACGAGGGCTTAGGCTTGCAGATAATAAGCAAGATTGTATTGTGTTGGATTATGCAGGAAATGATTTTAACCTTTATCACCCAGAAGTCGGCTCAAAGAGACCAAACCCAGACAGTGAGCCTGTCCAAGTTCTGTGCCCTGGTTGTGGCTTTGCGAATGTTTTTTGGGGGAAAGTGGATGACGGTGGCAAGCTGATCGAGCATTATGGACGTCGTTGCCAGGGGCTATTGGATGATGGACAGTCACAGCAACAATGTGATTTCCGCTTTAGGTTTAAGGAGTGTGATAGCTGTGGCGCGGAGAATGATATAGCTGCGCGTCAATGCAACCAGTGTGGTGCTGTAATGGCTGATCCTGATGATAAGTTACGTGCTGCACTCAATTTAAAAAACGCGCTGGTGCTGCGTTGCTCAGGTTTATCTGTTATTCAACTCAAAGAGCAACTAATAAAAGTAAGCTATTATGATGAGGATGGTGCTTGTTGTGATGAAGTTTATGATTTTTCTAATAAAAAAAGTCGCTATGTATTTCATCGACACTATAGTCGACGTGTTAAAGGATGCCATTCTCAAGTTAACTGGAGTTATGCAGAAGAGGTTGTGGCTGCAGGTAATGAGTTATTAGCCCCAGACTTTGTTATTGCAAAACAGCATAAGAAATATGGCTGGCAAGTCAGTGAAAAAATCTTTGATTATGAAGGGGGTTATAGAAAAGCTGATAAATCATAGCGCATCAAATGTTGTGTTGGCTGCATCCTTGCATCCCGCTATGTTTATTCTGGTGCCATAATACCCCAACCGTCACCATAACCTTCGTGGGCATTGGCGATACTTTCGATATATTGCTCTGTTTGACCTAATAATTCATGAACTGGCACCATTTTTACTGATGTCACAACTTCCCAAATACCAGTATCTGGACATTGTTGTAACTGCGTTGTGGGGCTGAGTTCATCATTGGCAATAACTTGAGCAAATTTATCAGCTTGAAGTTTTTGCTCAAATAAGATGAAAAAATCGACGTTATGAAATTGTGTTAAATCTATACCGGCTTCAGCGATTTCACTGAGCAGTTGGCCATTATCATCGTCCGGAAATTGCATGTTTTTATCCACTTTAACTAATTATCTATATTGTCGGTGATCCGTTATAAAATAAAAAGAGGGATCTGTAAATTTTCACAGAGACAATGCGATATTGTTCATAGGGGGTTGATCTATCGTATGATAGTATTACTTTTTGGTCATAACGATGGAACTACATTAAGTGTTAAAGCAGTTACTTGTTTGTTTTTTGGTGATTAATGCTTTGTGGGGGAATGCGACTAATGCGCAAAGTGGCACACAACTGCAGACTCTGAATATTAAAGGGGTTGACCAAGCTGTAGAAGAAAATGTTACGGGTTTTTTACAGCCTTTTCTAGCGCGGCCATTTGGTGTTGCAGATTATACGCTTGCGCGAAAAGAAGTTGAAACAGCGTTACAGGCGTTAGGTTACTACTTTAGTGAAATTAAGTTGCAATTGATTGATGAAAAGCAAACCTTGTTGGTGACAATAAACCTTAAAAAACGGTTGTACTGGCATGATATAGAGATAAGCATAATTGGGGACGATGCTGAGCGAGACCCTGTTATTCAAAAGCTAGTCTCAACGGTTCCTTTGAAAAATGGCGCTGCTGTAAGGCACGATGAATACCAGCAAACCAAAGCGCAGCTAGAAAGCACATTGTTACAACGTGGCTATTTTGACTTTAAATGGGCTCAAAGCCGATTGCAAATAGATAAAGCGCGTAGACAAGCGAATGTGATTTTACATATCAATACAGGGGTTCGATATCGCTTTGGTGATATTAAGGTGAGCGGCGCACCTAAAGCGGAACAATATATTCGTAATTTATCACCTTTTAAGCGCAATTCAGAATATCGTACTCACTTGTTGTCAGATTTCAACTTATCACTGAATGCAACACCGTACTTTTCGTCGGTCAAAGTTTATCCTTTATTAAAAAGTCGTCACAATGGATTAGTACCGATACGTATTGATGTGCACGAAAAACCGGGAAATAGCTTTGAAGTAGGCGGAGGTTATAGCACTGACTTAGGCGCGAGAGCAAGGTTTAAGTGGTCTAAGCCTTGGATCAGTGAAGATGGTCATTTCGTAGAGAGTAACTTATCATTATCGCAGCAATTACAAGATATTACAGCTAGTTATACTATTCCAGTGGGCAACCCAAATGATGACATTTGGCGGGTTTTAGGTGGTTATCAGCGTCAAGATGAAATTAACGATAAAGTAGAAACGATTATTTGGAATATTCAGCTTCAGCGTCAATGGTTAACTGAACATGGGTGGGTGCGCACTGCTTTTATCAAGCGAGAGCATGAAACGACTAAACAACAAAACACCGAGCTGCTCGAAACTGAAATGCTTATTCCAGGGGTGAGTTATGCTAAGAAACAATCTCAGGGTGGAGCGTTACCATACTGGGGTAATGAGCAATTATTTTCTATTGAGGTTGCCAGCGATTCAGTCATTTCATCTACTTCATTACTTAAGTTAAATTGGAACAATGCGTGGCTACGAAATTATGATACAAAGCATCTATTTTATGGTCGCATTGATGTGGGTGGAATTTTGGTTGATGACATCAAAGCAGTTCCGTTTAATATGCGATATTTTGCAGGTGGAGACCAGAGTGTACGTGGCTTTGCATATCAAAGTATCGGCCCAAGAGAAGATGACGGTACCCTGATTGGTGGCAAGTATAGGGTAACCACGACAGCAGAATACAATTATCAGTTTTTGCCTAATTGGCGCACCGCAATATTTGTAGATGCTGGTGCTGTCGCAAATGGCCCTTTAAAAAAATGGTCTGTTGGTGCCGGTTTTGGTCTGCGGTATCTAACACCCGTAGGGCCGATCAGATTAGACCATGCTTGGGGATTGAGTAAAGATAGTAAAAGCACCCGCTTGAGTATAGTAATAGGCCCAGAAATTTAATGTTGAATAAATTTAAAAAATACCGTTTTTCGTATACGTGCGCAGTACTCATCGTAATTGTCGTCAGTATTTTCTTTACTGTACCAGGTAACCACTTGTTATTGGCGAGTGTAAGCAAATTAGTGCCGGGGCTTGAAGTGAGTGTTGTCAATAGACGCATATTCTCTGGTGGTGATATTAATATAGATTATCAAACACAGCAGTTTGATTTTGAAGGCAAGAATGTAAACATAGAATTGTCATGGTTTAGTTGCGCAACGGTCTGTGTGTCTGTTGTAGCACAACAACTGGATATGACGTTACATAACCAGAAACTGAGTGGCACTGAAAATAAATCGACGCGGGAGTCCATAAACGTTGAAGCGAGGGAGCAAATTTCGGCACCTGTTGATATCGTATTAGAATTGCTTTCAATTAAAAAATTATCAGTCACAACGCCAGAAGCAAAGGTGCTGTTAACAGATACCCATCTTGTCGCGGATTGGATTAATAATACCCTGAAAGTACATGTTTTGCATTTGAATAATGTTTCGGCAATATTACCTGAGCAGTCAGCGCCAAGAGATGAGCCGAAAATGACGGCTTTGCCTGTGTTTAAAGTATTTGAACTATTTATACCAATGGCGGTTAAGATCACACAACTTAACATCGATAATGTGGTGATAGAGAAAAGCAGTCAGCAACATGTTCTTTCTGATATTGCGTTATCGGGCAAATTGCACGGCACAGCAGTACTGTTACGTGATATGACCTTGGCTTATCAGCAGTTCGTTTTACGCTCAAATATCAACTTGGATACAGAAGAACAGTGGAACATTAGTAGCTTTACCACGTTAACATCCCCACATGGTTTGTTGTCTCTTCAAACTAACGGGAGTTTGAACGACTTGAATATAGGGGTGACAACTCAAGGAGGAGTCGCCAGTAAAGTAAATAGCCAAGTTGACATGACGACATTAAATTGGCCATTTAAAATTAATGGGGTGATTGAGCAACAAAGCGATTTCATAACACCGTTAGAATTAGTTGGAGATGTGTCTGCTGGCCGTATTTATTTAGCTGGCACTGGGAATGCACAACAATATGTTATCGACTTAAATGGTAAAGCCAGTGCATCTCTACTGGGGAGCATTGAAAGTAAGGTCCAGCTAACAGGGTCTATGGGTCATATCGATATCTCAGAAGCTCAATTGCAGATAGAGCAGGCGCAAGCTAATGTGAGCGCAAAAGTTCAATGGCACAATGAGCTGATGATTGATATCCGGGGGAGCCTTAAGGCGTTGCCGTTAGGGGTGTTTATTGATGATATAAATACACAGTTGAGCGGTGAGTTTAAAACCCAAATTATGCAAAAAAATAACGCTTGGGAGCTGTTTGTACAGCAGCTATCTCTCACAGGTATCGTTCAGGAAAAAGCGCTTAAAGCGGATATTAAGTTAAAAGTTAATGAGCATGGTTATGGTTCTATTGATGAACTTTCTTTACGTTATGGAAAAAGTGTATTCAATTTACAAGGGACATTGGCAGAACAGGTTGAATTAGATGGGCTGTTTAATCTTGACCATACACGCGATAAGCTCTTGCCAGTAGACGCTGTAATGCACGGCACATTACGAGTGCTAGGTACACATAAAAGCCCACATATTTTTTTGAACAGTGATGCTACGCGGATAAGTCATCAGCAATTTGAATTGAATAATGCCAATATATTCGGTGAAATCAACTTAGCTCAACAATGGCAAGGTGCGATAAAGGTGAGTGTGGCAGAGCTTGTTACCGAGGAAGAAAAATTTGATAATATTGCGCTAACTGTTGATGGAAATAGGCAAAAGCATACGCTAACAGTGCACTCTCAAGGGTCTATTCAGACCGATATCGAGCTCAATGGCTCATTGAAAAGTGCGCGTTGGGAAGCTGAACTTGCTACCGCCGAGTTAAACTATCAAGGGCTCCCTATTATGTTGGCGGAGCCGACGGGTATTGTTTTATCGACAGAAGCGAGCTTCGTCATGCCACACTGTTGGGTTATTAAGCAAAGCAAAGTATGCATGCAGGCTAAACAAGAAGGTCATGGTAATAGAAGTGGGCGAGCAGCTTTGTCATTTTCGCAATTTCAATTAGCAGATCTTAATTCACTGGTCGGTGAATGGGCTTTAACTGGACAGGCAAACGGCATGCTTGAGGTGAACTGGCAAGCTGATGAATTACACCGAGCAGATGGCAAGTTAGCAGTTAAAAATATGCAGCTAATAACACCTAGCGGAGAGTATCATACTCAGCTTCCTATTGAATTGCTGCATGCATCTTTGCATAGTGACAAGCACCAGGTCGCGCTAGATTGGCACATTGATTCTTCATTGTTTGGCCAACTACTTGGCGATATTACGATGGCGACGACGGACCGAAGTTCGACTCGTGCAAAATTAAAAATTAAAGAATTACAGCTTACACCATTCACGCCATTACTGAGTCAAATAATGATGCAACCGGTTTCACTCTCAGGGGCTATGACGGGAAATGTCACGTTGTTAGGTAGTTTAGATAACCCAAAAATGGGAGGAGAAATACGGTTATCGGAATTTGAAATGGCCAGTCCAATGAGTCCCGTCGCATTGCATCAATCTAGTTTAGTCATTTCTTTAGCAGAGCATCAAGCTAATTTAGCAGGGCAACTAAATGCAGTGCATGGTGGTCACTTAGATATTTCAGGAAATCTAGAATGGTACGAAGCATTTGCCGCAGATATTAGTGCAACAGGTAAAGAATTTTTAATTTCACCTCAACCGGGTATTGAGGTGAGCTTATCCCCATTGCTGAATGTTAATTTTGCGAATCGCAAAGCACATGTGAAAGGTGAGCTCGTTTTACCTTATGGTCGAGTTGAGGTTGCACAACTACCAAAAGGCGTGATCAAAACATCCGAAGACCAATATATTGTGGGGGATCAACGTGAACAAGAAAATTTGGTTCCATTCGATTACGATTTAGATGTTACAGTGAAAGTACTTGATGATTTTCGAGTTGTCGCACTTGGCCTTGATAGCTATATTTCCGGTGAGATTATGCTGACAAAAGAACCTGCTAGCCCCTTGTTAGCAACTGGGGAAATGGAATTGCAAGAAGGCAAATACCGAGCATTTGGACAGGACCTACTCATTGAAACAGGACAAATCGGATTTAATGGTGCATTGGATAAACCTTATTTAAATATTAGCGCTATTCGTAACCCTGAAGTGACGGCAGATAGGGTAAAAGCGGGTGTAGAGCTCACAGGGAATATTAACAACCCCACATTAACAATTTTTTCTGAGCCATCGATGGATCAAGCAAAAGCGTTAGAGTACTTATTAAATGGAGAGCCGTTAGGGTCTGGCGAGAGCAGTAATAGTGCCATGTTGACGCAGTTTTTATTGTCGAAAAGTATAGATCGAAGTGAAGGTTTTGTGGCAAAAACAGGTAAGAAGCTCGGGTTTGAAGATGTTAGCCTAACAGCAAAAGGCAGTGGGGATGATACTCAGGTTGAAGTTTCTGGGTATATCGCTCCCAATGTGCAAGTGAGTTATCGCGTTGGTGTTTTTGACTCTTTAAGTGAAATAGCGGTGCGTTATCGTGTGTTTTCTAAAATGTATATTGAGGCAACGAGTGGTTTATACGATAGTATAGACTTGCTGTATAAATTTGATAGAGGTGAGTAATGCGGTTTGTATTAGTAGTAATGGCATTATTTTTATCTATTGGCCTTGCGCATGCGAAGACCACAGTGCGAATTACAGTCGGGGCTGATCCATATATCCAAGCATTATTGAAACTGGCCTTATCTTATGATGAGGAGGGTGTGCAATTAGAGTTTGTGAATGATATTCCCACCCAAAAACGGGCAATAAGGTTACTTGGTAAAGACAATGGTATTGATGTATTTTGGTCTGTGACCTCTTCAAAGAGGGAAAAACTCGCTCGAGCGATTCGAATACCCTTAGTGAAAGGGGTGTTGGGTTACCGATTAGGCTTGATCCGAAAGTCAGATGTAGCACGGATGAAAAAACTAAACACCATTGGCGATTTTTATGGACTCCATTTTGGGTTGCGGGATGATTGGCCAGATTTGGATATTTTTAGGAAAAATAATTTAAAAGTAGTCTCATATCCAAGAGAGGGAAATGCGTATGAAATGCTGCGCTCTGGACGATTTGATGTTTTGCCAATGGATGTATTGAACGGTGTGTATTTAGACACAGAATCAGGAATTCAGATTGACCCCTATCATATTTATTATTATCCATCAGCCGTATACTTTTTTGTTGCTAAAACAGACACTGAATTGCATCAAAAACTGAAGATGGGTTTGGAAGCAGCACAAGCTGATGGGCAATTTGATATTTTGTTCAATCGTTATTTTGCCGAGCAGCTTCAAGATGCTAATTTTTCTTCTCGCAAACAGATCGATCTTATTAATCCATTGCTCCCACCAAGTGCGCCTTTAAGTAACCCCATCTATTGGTATAAAAATAATAAAGGAAGTTAAGTGATATGTTGTCTATAAAAAAGGACTGTATTGCGTTCATTACTCTCTCTATGAGTATGATTGCGACTATGAGTAACGCATCGACTATTGTACAGCG
Source organism: Pseudoalteromonas sp. MMG013 (assembly GCF_018100885.1). Lineage (NCBI taxonomy): Bacteria > Pseudomonadati > Pseudomonadota > Gammaproteobacteria > Alteromonadales > Pseudoalteromonadaceae > Pseudoalteromonas > Pseudoalteromonas sp. MMG013. The sequence continues at coordinate 140,887 of NZ_JAGJEE010000006.1, forward strand.
TGCGCCTCATGAGATTGTCGAGAATGCACCTTCTGACGCATGGCGTACTGTAGAGAGTGAGAATATCATCAAGTTTGAACTGGCAACAGGTGCTGTGTATATTGAACTCAATACTCAGCTTGCACCTGTGCATGTACTGAATATGAAAAAACTGGTTCGAGAGCAGTTTTATGACGGCTTGAACATCTACCGCTTTGTGGAAGGGTTTGTCGCACAAGGAGGAGATCAAAAAGGCACAAAGCGATTGAAGTTTGCCGAAAAGTCATTGCCTGCGGAGTTTTATTTAACAAGCCAAGCTAGATTACCCATTACTTCACTAAGAATGATAGATGGTTATGCACCAGTTACTGGCTTTTTAAATGGCTTTGCAGTAGCTCAGTCCGCTGACGGAAAACACACTTGGCAAACGCACTGCACAGGCGTTTTTGCTATGGCTCGTGAGAATGATGTGGATAGTGGCGGTACAGAGTTTTATATAACTTTGGCTCCGACACGTTATTTAGATCGTAATATTTCGGTATTCGGTCGGGTGCTTGATGGCATGGAGCATGTTTATCGATTAATGCGAAATCCCGCAGTGGGGCAGGCATTTAATTTAATTACTAAAGCGAGAGTATTAAGCGATATTCAAAGTGAAGACACCTCAAAATTCAGAGTGTTTAATACTGAGCATATTGAATTTAACGCATTGATTGAAGCTAGAAAAAGCCGCCCTGAAACATGGTTTATTGAGCGGCCAAATTATGCCGATGTGTGCTCTATCAGTGTACCAATTGAAAAAATTACTGGCGGTTAGTTCTAATATTATACGGCGTTTCGTTTTGTTCACTGGAGCGGAAAGGGTTGATATCTAACCCACCGCGACGAGTATAACGCGCATAAACAGCAAGCTTTTCAAAGTTAAATGTACGCTGGAGTTCACAATAAATGCGCTCTACACATTGCTCGTGAAACTCGTTGTGGCTCCTAAAAGAGATTAGATAGCGTAATAATGATTCATGACATAAAGCTACGCCCGTGTATTCAATAATAATGGAGGCCCAGTCAGGTTGCGAGGTAATTAAGCAGTTCGATTTTAATAAATGACTATGTAATGTTTCTGAAATGATGTCATTTGATGCGCGTTTAAGTAAACCAGAAAGAGGGCTATAATGTGTGACCTCGATGTCTAAGCTGTCAATACACAGTCCGGGCATTGGTGTAAAAGGTATGCAAGCGTGCTCATCGGCGGTATATAGCATAACCTGTACGTCAGAGTTTGTGACGATTGATAAGTCTTTTTCTAATGTTTCAGATACCGTTTTATGATCTACAAATTTAGATTGATTAAAGCTATTTAAATATAGCTTAAAAGATTTAGATTCAACAATGTGACTGCTTTGGCAGGGAAATGTAAACGTTGCGACCGCAACTTGTGGCTTCCCTTTTTCATTGAGCCATGAGAGTTCATATCCAGTCCAAGTATCTTCACCGAAAAATGGTAGAGCGGCTTCGTCAACTGAGATTTGATCTCTATTTAACTTGCGTGCGATTGGGTGGAGCAAACTTGGGTCATATTGCTGTGCATAATTTGTTGTTTTACCTAATACAGAGGCTTTTAGTTCTGGGGCATTGGCGTAATCTGTCATGTTTCACCATTTGTGGTTACAATGAGGCTCATTATAACCTATCGAATAATAGTTGGCAGTAAGGTGATAAAGCAGATTTTAACGCAAGTACATAAAGACTACGCGCAGGCATATCAAAGCAAACATGAGACGTTACCCTGTATGTATTATGATAAAACATGGCCTAGTGAGTGTGAAGTGGGTGAACCAATGGCTGATGGGCAAATCCAGTGGCAGGCAAAGCCTGTGGCAGAGGAACATAATTTAAATGCCTTAGCGCTAGCATTAGAGTGCCAGTTCCCAGAGCAATTAAATATATTTTACAGCCAATTTTATGCGGGTAATGTGGTAGCGCAATTTGAAGGTCATCAAATTGAATTGCTGCAGGCGTGGAATCATGATGACTTTCAAAGGCTGCAACAAAATATTACCGGTCATGTGTTGATGAAGCGAAAGCTCAAGCAAACCGATACTATATTTATTGGCTTAACAGAACAGGATGATTTGCTAATTACAGTAAAATTGAATACGGGAGAAGTATGCCTTGAGTATGTCGGCAAAGAGCCCCATCATGTGCTAGCAGCCTCGCTAGAAGAGCTTCTGCAAGGCTTATCCTATTAATTTTACTGGAAATCCCAAGAGATATTAGATACGAGTTGGCACTGTTCACATCTGAAATCAAAAATGCCAAACCAAGGTTCAGGCAGTGCCCATTCGTTATCGCAAGAGGGGCATTTTCGGTTTTTTTCCGTTTCGAGACTTTCACCGCCGACACGATATAAATAGTAATAGACGTTCTTTTGCGTTAAATGACGAATTCGTTTTGACAAGTCCATGCCTCGACGGAATAAATCACTGTCTGGACTCGATATTTCAGTTAAAGCGGGAAATTCACAGCGCGTCGCGCCATTAATTTGAATTTGATCACATGCCTGCCAATCTTCTTGCCATTTAATCAGTGCTTTATAATCGCCATTGGCAATCGCTGGGATCTTATATAGCGGAACAGGGAGAAAATCGTCACCACAGTATAATGGGCTACATGTATGAACATAAGTGGTATAGAGAATATAACTAGAAGGAGATTGGCATATATCAGCGCCATTAGCGTGAATATCTTGGCCAATAATTTTGACTTTTGGAGCAAGTAACCCCGCTTGCTGCAACTGCTCAATGGCATGTTTAACAAAAGGGCTGTGGTGCAAAGGGTGCAGTGAATCTTCTAATGGACACATAACACGCGTAATGAAATAACCATCTTTTAGGACTGTAGGGAATTCGTCCCCAATAATTTGTCCATTAAAGCGCAGGGCATTTACTAAGCGGTTAATCGCTTGTTCTGCATTATCTAAAGTGGTGTCTTGGTAACAATCAAATGTTAAATCAGCAACAAACATAATTAGTTCTTTTCTAAAAGGGACAGGAGTAAATCAAGCTTTTTTTCAATACGGTCAAGTTGATTATCATTTGACTGAACTGTGTCATTTTGCTTTGTGTGAGTTACTTCATTAATGCATTTAGGGTTATTTTTATATGCTGTAATTCCAGCAATGATGAGTGGCATAGCGACAGGCTCAGATAACCTTGCTTTTGTTAGCGCTACTGTGGGGGTTTTACCTTCATTGAGTAAAGATGTAATCGCATGAAGTACAGCACTATGCATGATTGTCTCCCGAATAAAAGGGAATGATACCACAATTTATCTATTCTCAGCACAATTATACAAAGCGTCAACTCAGCTGGTATTGCAGTAATAACACATTGTTATGAACAATGTGTTATTACTCATTTAATTGTTTAAGGCGGTGTACTTAAGGTTGCAGACCGTTTGTGTTGATTTCGTCTGCTAACCTAAAAAAATTAAGAGGTGGTCCCTAACGATGTATCATGAATCGCGTCAATATTTGCCTAAAAAATACTCTGAAACTATATTGGGTATAGCGTTACCTTTCAGTTACCTCAACCAGATAAAAATAAAGAAGGTATGATATGCAAGTTCTACAACAAGACCAATTAGCGGTAAAATACCTAACACCAGAAGATACGCGCGTTGCCGCAAGTCTATTATACCAAGCTTACCATGATGATTCTATATTAAGAACGATGCTAGAGTCGAAGAAAGAGCTGGATTATGAAGCTAAATTAAGGGCATTGATAAGAGAAGAGTTGGCCAGCTTTGGTCAAGGACGTCAACCAATGATTGGTTTATTTGAGGCTGACCGCTTGGTTGCAGTTGCGTGTATTTTCGAAGCGAAAAGTGATCTTCAAGCATCTCGTTATTGGCATTGGAGACTAAAGTTAATGATGAGTGCAGGGTACTTACAAACTCAACAGCTGATTGAAAAAGAAGATACTATTCGCGCTTCACTTGACGAGTATGGTCATTATTACTTTTTAGCATTTATTGCTGTTGACCCGCATATACAAGGTCAAGGGTTAGGACATTATTTGCTCTCAGGCTTAGATGACTTAGTACTGAGCAATGAAGCATCTTCAGGTATGGCAGTTTTTGTGACCAATGTAGAACAAAAAGCATTTTTTTTAGGTCATGGGTATCAGCAAATAAAAACGTTAGAGTTTAACAAGGTAAGTGGTGAGCTTATGTTTAAAGCAAAAACGACGGACATAATGGAAGATGGCTTGTAGGACTTTTCTCACATGGATGTAGGTAAAAGTGTTTTGTAACAGGGTTATTAACAATGATTATCATTCTACATTGTTGTTTTAAATAGAGTTGTTGATTATTTCAAAAAAAAGTATGCAAAAATATTACTTTTTTAGCCTTTTCGTTTGGTGATGTAAGCGTAAACTTAGTCATGTCAGGAAGGCGAAGTGGCAGCAGCTACTTGAAAGGATTGTAAGAATAAGGATATTTGGTTTTGATTTGCAAGGAGCAAAGGGAACAAGGATTGAAGGTTTAGGAACTCATAGGATGTGAGATTATAGCGGAGCTATAAAAAGGAAGGACTAACACAGGATGTGTTAATGGAGCGCTAGAAGGATTAGGTGTAGAGGATGCCAAGGTGGCGGTGCGTATGGGATATGCGCAATAAGGATAGGTAGGAGTGCGCAAGGAGCGCAAGGAACACCCGATGGATTAGCGGGAAGAGGACAGCCAAGATGGCAAAGGGAGCACAGGAAGTGTTTTAGGATGAAGACAAGGATGATGATCGGGTTTTCAGGATGTATACCCGTTCAGGGGATGATGAATAGGATGGCTTCACGCAAGGTATCGGATACCTAGCATGGATGTGGTCAGATTAGGGCGCACACTGGTTGCGCCTTAGTTTTTTGTAACCTTTAGTATCTAACCAGCCCTTCCTTTAAACATGTTGATACTGAGTTTTACCGATCAATCTGGTACTCGCTTGAGAGTTAGTTGTTACATGATTTTTTGTTTATCAAAATAATACGAATACACAGTAATTTATTGTTTTAAATTAAAATTTTCTGAATTTCATCTATGTGAAGAAAGGGATTCTTGCAGACAGATTATCTATGTGAGTTGTAAGGCAAGTAATAAATCTTTCTTAGACTGTTCAGGCGTCTTATTTGCAGTATCAATGATGATGCGTTGACTGTGCCATACTTCATATTCTCGTTGACATACATTGTCCCAAGTCGGAAGTTTAAGGTGAGGGATGTCACTTTGTCTAGATTCGACGCGTTGACGATGCTGTTTTAAATCGGAGCAAATTACTTCAATATCGCGATGAGGAACACGGCATGTTTGAGCTACTTGCCACCAGGCGACTCTGGAAGCGTAAATAGGGTTAGTTGAATCAGCTATCACGGTTTGACCGATGTTTAAATTATCTTTAGCTAATTGAAAAGCAATGTGATAGCCATGATCATAGAGGTTTTCAATCTTGGTGTTGCGCATCGTTTGCTCGATTGAATCAATTCGAAAATAGGTTGCATTAAGATATTGAGCTAAAAACTGTGATAAGGTCGACTTTCCTGTACCTGGTAAACCTGAAAAAATATAAAGCAAAACGACTCCTATAATATTTGTACATACCTTGGTTTTGCTATGCGCAGTAAGCCTGCCACTCATCATGTTCAAGCCAAAATATTTTACCAAATCCAGATATAAATCGAACGCGAGTAACGTCAACTTGCCAGATATGGAAATCAGCTAAGTCCATATATTGACTGGCCGACGGGTATTTTTCGATAAATTGCTGTATGAGTATTATGCTTTCACATCTAGGTAATTTGGTTGCGTCACCAATGAGAGTTAACCTAGAATTCTCCGGATCATCTTGGCTTTTTTGATCAAAAACAGTTAACGACAATGCACTGTTATGCGAAAGGTTTTTTGCATGTTGGGCAATATCGCTAATAAACAGATAAGCCTGATTAGCGTCACTGTTTATGAATTGTACTGTTGAGCCAAACGGATAGCCCTTCATGGTATGAGAATGTGTTGAAAGCACACCCATTGTACTGACACGTAATAGTGATTTTGCTTCCTTTAATACTTGTTCACGCATCTGGTTTCCTAATTAGAAAAAATAGAGGGTTAAATTATCACAAAAAGTTGTATGAATGCTGAGTGTGTGCCACTTTTTGTGTATGTGGGAAAACTATTATTGATATTTATGAGACGTACAGCGGCGTGATAAATAAAGTAATTATTCTAATGTTAAATCATTTGTGGGATATTAGTCCCTAGTGGGGCTTAAATTTTTACAAAGGGTGTTGCTTAAAGCACAATTAAACCATGTTTAAACAGTTATCGATAAAACAGAAGATTATTTCGGGCTTTTCAGGCCTTGGGCTATTACTGGTAGTGGCGAGTGCGCTTGCATACGTGGCTTTAAGGCAAATATCGGCTGCGAATATCGAGGTTAAATCGGTGGCGGTTCCAATCTTACATATCGCGGATGAATTGCGGTTGCAGCAAGTAATGCTCAGTAAACTTATTACACAAGCTTTTTCACAAAACGACGTAGCGGCGTTAAATCGTTCTAAAAAAATATTTGTAATGTATATGGATACATACCAAGCAAAAAAGCATGAATTGCAAACTCTCACACAGGGCCGGACAGAGTTTAGTCAACCTATTCAAGCAGCAATTGAACAAATTTCATTACTAGAACAACACGGAAATGCTTTATTTAAGGCAAAGTTAACTGTAATAGCACAGCTCACCGAGTATCATAGCCAGTTTTCTCAATTGCAACAAAGTTATGAGCAAGCCAGTAGCGCTATGCTTGATTTAGAGTTGATTGAAACTGATAACGTTAAGCTGCGAGATGAGGTTGTAGGCACCGGTATTCGGATTGATGATATGTTATTTACATTGAGCAATAATGCCCAAGGTATTTTGGCATTATCACTTGTCAACCTTGCTCAGCATCAGGATGATATGCGTTTTCTATTGGGTAATATGGAAGATAATTTTCGATTTCTGCAGCGACAAGCAACCGGATTAAATACGCAAACACAGTTTAGTGAATTTATTCAAGCTCAACAGCATTTTACCGTGTTACTTGATGGCCCTCAAAGTATCTATCAAACGCTTCAATCAAAGTTATCGTCGCAAGATAATGTGTTAAATGTTTACGCTGATGCTGAAAAGTCGATGGAGTTGGCACAACAATCGTTAAAGCAATTGCAAATGGCGGCAAAATCCCAGTTTATTTTTTATGAGAACATAGCGCAGGAAAAAATAGAGCAAGCGCAAAGAGTGACCTTGTTGTTAGCTGGGGTATTTGTAAGTTTGGCTGTGTTTATTGCCATATACACGACAAAGGCGATGCTAGGGCCTTTGGCTGCTGTGAATAAAATGCTGGGGTATTTAGCCGATGGAGACTTCTCTAGAGAAGTTAAAAAACGACAAGATGATGAATTTGGAGCGCTAATAGATAATATAAACACCGTTAAAAATAACTTAAAAGGTTTACTGGAGGCTATCAAGTCAGAAGTTCATGAACTTGAAGTTTTGTCTGAATCTTCTCAAGTTAGGAGTAATTTGATTGCCGGTAATGCGATGACACAAATGCAGCGGATGGATAATGCTGCTGAGTTAAGCAGCTCTATTTCAAACAGTGCGCAATTGGTCAGCGATGAATCAAATTCAAGCTTAACGGGTATTCGAACGGCAAATGAACAAGGCACGCGAGTAAGTCTCATAGCGAACAATAACAAGCAGCATATGACTGCTTTAAGTGAAAAAATGCGTGATGCGGTAACTGTGATGGAACGCTTATCTGAGCATAGTCAAAATATAGGAAGCATTTTAGATACCATAGTATCGATTGCAGAGCAGACTAATTTATTGGCATTAAATGCGGCAATTGAAGCAGCCCGTGCTGGCGAGCAAGGCCGTGGGTTTGCAGTCGTTGCAGATGAGGTTCGCACGTTAGCATCTCGAACGCAATCATCAACGACAGAGATCAACCAGATGATTGATACTTTGCAGCAAGATACAGAAACAGCATTGCAAGTGATTATACAAGGGCGCAAAGAAGTTGGGGTCAGTGTAGAGCAAAGTGAGGCTTTATCGGCTGCAAGCGTTGAGATTGAGTTGGCATTAACAGAAGTCGTGGATATGAGCACTCGCGTAACGGATGCGGCGTTAAATCAAGCAACGGATTGCCAGAAGATAGAAGTTGTGATGAGTGAAGCGCAGGGTACGGCAAAAGAAAACGCAGATGAGATGCAGCATATGGCTAAAAATAGTGAATCATTAAGTCAATTTGCTAGTTCTATCATTAAGTTAATTGAGCGCTTTAAGTTGTCGCAGTGACTTGCTTTATAATACCCTCACATTCATCAGCTTCCATGAAAAATGGTACGGGGTAATCAGGGTGAGCTTCTGCAAGCGCACTTCTTGTGAGTTTTTCAATGTCGAGTATATTTATTTCGGTAAAACAACTTTGGATCTGACAATACGCCAATAATTGTTTTATTTTTGTTAGCGTGTCTTCTGCTTGACGTTCAATCGGGTAGTCAATTGATGTTAGTTGACAGTACCTCGCTATTTGGGCCAATTGTCGTTGTACGCGAGGGCCATACCACTCAAGTACAGGAACGAGTAATACAGCATTGGCCAAACCATGTGGTGTGTTATAGCATGCGCTCAGTTGATGGGAAATAGCATGAACATAGCCAACAGACGTTCTAGTAAATGCTTGGCCCGCATAAAATGAAGCTTCAAGAAGAGATGCTCGAGCATCAATATTGTTAGGGCTGGTATATGCTTTTGGTAAGTTTTCAAATATGAGTGCACAGGCTGCCAATGCACGTTGCTCGCTGAACGACATACAGTTTATGCTTAACAATGCTTCAATTGCGTGTGTTAATGCGTCCATAGCTGTTGTAGCCGTTATGTGAGGAGGCAAACTAATCGTCAGTTCTGGCAGCATAACCGCATGATGGGGAACAAGAGCAAAATCGGTGGCTGCATACTTGGTACGAGTGAGTGGGTCATTAACGACCGCCGCAACGGTTGTTTCTGAACCGGTACCGGCCGTTGTTGGAATTGCAATATTGGGCGGTAGGCGCTTCAATACTTTAAATAATCCTTTGAATTTTTTAACATGCGTTGTTGGCCTTGCCACTTTAGCACCTATTAACTTGGCACAATCAATCACGGATCCCCCACCAACACTAATGATTGCTTGGCATCTGTTATGTCGATATAGCGTAAAACCTGTTTCAACATTCTCAATCGTGGGGTTTGGTAAAACTTGGTTATATATAGTTACATTAAGATGTTGATTATGGAGGGCTGTGATAATCGTTTTGGTTATGTCAAGTTGGTGTAATGTTTGATCCGTTACAAGTAATACATTACTACTTTTTTTAAGTTTGAGTGCGCTTATCGCGGTAGTGAGGCCGTCTCTATTACGATGCAGCAATGGGTTAGGTATGCCGATAAATATGACAATACACTTTAAAATGAAATGATAAGCTCGGTATATCGCAAGCATAATTCTTTAGCCCAAAAAATAACAGCCCTAACTGTAGCATAAAGTACGCTGAGTGCTAGGCTGGTAAGATTTTCGAAGGTAATGAGATATATTAGAAAGTTATCATGGGCATGGGGAGAAGAAACAAAAAAGCCGCTATGAAAGCGACTTTTTATCGAAGTGAATATTATTAGCTAAAGCTAACAGAACGACGTTCTTTATTTTCACTGTCACGGCGAGGGGCGCGTTTATCAGCACTTGGGCGCTTACGGTCACCACCACGGTCATTACGACGCTCAGAACCACCTTGGTCAGCACTGTGTGTGCTCTTAGTCAACTTCATAGGACGTTTACAAATAACAACGTTATTGAAGTGGTTCAATACATCACTTGGCATGTTTTGAGGTAACTGCACGGTGCTGTGCTCGTTAAATAAACGGATATCACCAATAAACTTGCTAGAGATATCTGCTTCGTTCGCAATGGCACCAACAATGTTCTTAACCTGAACACCATGATCACGACCTACTTCGATACGGTACGTATCCATAGGGCCTTGACTGCTATTACGAGGACCACGTTCTGAGCGCTCACGACCTTGACCATTACGTTCACGGCCTTGACCATTGCGTTCACGACCTTGACGGTCATTACGTTCGCCACGACGGTTGTCACGACGGTCATCACGGTCACGACGCTCACGCTGTTGAATTTTAATATCTTCAACTTTCAGAGGTGTTTGTTGTTGTGCCAAGCAAAGCATTGCACCAGCAAGGTCTTCTTGAGAAAGTTCAAGCTTTTCTGCAAGTCCTGCGGCAACTTCATTGAAGAAGTTAATATCTTTATGTTCAAGCGCATTCGTTAGCTTAGTTTGAAGTGCAGCGATGCGCTTTTCTTCAACGACTTGTGCACTTGGCAATTCAACTTCTGCAATTTCTGATTTGGTGTGTTTCATGATGTTACGTAGTAAGTAACGCTCATTATGTTTCACAAATAAGATGGCTTTACCTGTACGACCAGCACGACCTGTACGGCCAATACGGTGAACATAAGCTTCACTGTCTTGTGGAATATCGTAGTTGATAACTAAGCTTAAGCGATCTACATCCAGACCACGAGCAGCAACGTCTGTTGCGATAACGATGTCTAGTAAGCCACTCTTAAGGCGCTCAACAGTGCGCTCACGCGCTTGTTGGTTCATGTCACCATTAAGTGGTGCAGCAGAAAAACCTTGTTGCTCAAGTAGCTCAGCAAGTTGAACTGTATCGTTACGAGTACGAACGAAAACAATTGCACCTTCATACTGTTCAGCTTCTAAAAAGCGAACAATCGCTTTGTTTTTGTGTACGCTTGCACGCCAAAAAACCTGCTCTACAGATGATACTGTCGAGTTGCGAGCTGAGATATGAACTTGCTCAGCATTATCTAAGTACTTAGAACAGATAGATTGTATTTGCTTAGGCATTGTTGCTGAGAACAAACAAGTTTGCTTGTTTTCAGGTGTCTTTTCCATGATGTTTTCTACATCATCGATAAAGCCCATGCGTAACATTTCATCAGCTTCATCTAATACTAACGCTTTAAGATCAGATAAGTTGATTGTTTTACGGTTAATATGGTCAATTAAGCGGCCTGGCGTAGCAACAATAATTTGTGCACCACGGCGTAAAGCACTTAGTTGGATACCATAGCTTTGACCACCATAAAGTGCGAGTACTTCAACACCTTTGGTAAATTTAGCATATTGTTCAAACGCTTCAGCCACCTGAATGGCTAGTTCGCGAGTTGGTGTTAACACCAAAATTTGTGGCTGTTTCGTAGCCGGGTCAATATTGTTTAATAATGGTAATGCAAATGCTGCAGTTTTACCTGTACCCGTCTGCGCTAGTCCCAGTACGTCCTTTCTTTCTAGCAATAACGGTATACATTGAGCTTGGATCTCAGATGGTGTCTTATATCCTTGCTCTTCGACTGCTTTTAAAATTGCAGGAGAAAGATCTAAAGATTTAAACGTAACTGGTTCTGACATTAATGCGCCTCAACGATTTTAAAGAGGCGCGCATTGTATAGGAAAAGACTAGCAAATGCTTGTATAAATTAGAACTAATTTATATGTGCTTGATGTTGTATGTTTTTTAATCAACCCTGTTTGAGGTATTTAACATCAGGTTTACGAACTCCCTAATTTTGCTTGATGTGCGGTAAGTTCGTAACTTTTAATTATACAGGCCTAATTCTGCTTTAGCATAGGCTTCAAAATCGGTAAATCCACCAATATGGGTTTGACCAATGAAAATTTGAGGTACAGTAGGGCAAGGTTTCCCTGCTGACTTTTCTAAATCCGCTTTGCTGACGTTTTCTTTAATAATATCGACGTAGCGATAGGTAAAGTCGTCACGTTCATTTTTTAAGCGCTCTGCTACTTCTTTAGCTCGGACACAAAATGGGCAGCCATCACGGCCAAAAATCACTGTAAACATAGCTTCATACTCTCTTATATAAATTCTTGTTGACTTGGATACAGTGTAAGGTTTTTTCATAAATGTGAAAGGCAGTTTTATCGATAGGCGCAATCGATTTTATGAATTTGCCGTAATAGTAAATGTGTCAGGGTTTTGAGATTAAAACCCTGACACGATAGTCATGCTAGATGCCTAAATTAAAATGTGACGCTAAAGCCAATAGAAGGACGTATTTCAAAGTCGTCTTCCTCTTCTTCAATATAAAGGTCGTTTACCGACTTAACTCGGTCATAATCTAGGTCGATACTGCTGACATTTTTTTGCCCATACGCATTCATCAATTCAAGTATTAATTTACCATCTAGGCCGAATACTTCTGTTTTACGCTCAAAACGAATATCTAGGCGATGATATAGGTCATGCCGCTCGGAGAATGCATCACCGTAGACCGGTAGAAAGCGGTTATCAAAGTCAGGGTTTTCACGGACACCGACAATCGGCGTATAAGCTTGGCCACTGCGTGCTGTAAAGTTGAATCCACCTTGCCATAATTCATTGATTTCATACTGTAACACAGCATTAAATACCACTGGTGTATCTGCGTAATAGTCTTTGGTAATATGGTGGCGTGTATCGGTCCGCTCGCTTTTTGCATAGCTAAGAGAAATCCAACCATACCAATTGTCTGTTTTGTTCTTGTTAATTAGTAAGTCTAACCCATATGCCTGACCTTCAACTTGGTTACTATAAAGAAGGTGTGCATCTTGCGCGTGTACGTCAATGGCCAACGGTAAGTTGGTCATTGTTTTATAATACCCTTCTAAAGACCATGACCATTCGTTGTCTAGTTGTTGACTAAATCCTAAAGTTGCATGGTTAGCGGTTTGAGATTTAAGATTAGGATTACCAACATCTGGGGCGATATGATCAATATCTTGCATTCGGTTATATCGGCCCAATTTGGCAGATATGGTGCTTTGATCACTTACGTAATAATTTATCGCCAGCCGAGGAGATACAAAACTTTCATCGGTGTACTTATTGTGTTGCCATTGACCACCTAATTCAGTTTGCCATTTGTCTCCTATTTGCCAGACGTGTGTCAATCCGATAAAACCGGAGTCGACCCCAAATTTCTGCTTACCAGTAATACGTTCACCTTTTTTTATGTCACAATCAGGGTCAAGTTCTGTGCAGAGGTATTGAAAAGAGTCATAGCTGTATGTTGTTTCATTATCAAAATAAGCCATATCAGTAATTAGCCGATGTTGTTTGTTAATGCGGTAGTTTAATTGGGCTTTGTAAGTAAATTGTTTTTCAGACTCTTGCTCAAAAAAACCGTTACTTAAGCTAGCACGTTTACCATACTCCAGTCGGCCTGAGTGATCTAAGGCGCCAACCGCAACTCTTAAATGAAAACGTTTGTTGTAATGATCCCAGAGTAAATTTTGACTATTGAACTCTCGGATATATACGGCATCACCTTGGAATTCAGGGGTCTTTTGTGCTAATTGGGCTCGCTCATTAAAGCCTGCTGCGGCAGAATCTTCAGCGCCTGTGAAATTGAAAGTAAGTGTATTATTGTTATTGATATCCCATAGCCATTTTCCCTGATAGTCATGGTCATCCGGTGCCTCATTAATGGTTACCCCTGAAGGTTTTCCATCATCATCTTCAAGCTCCTCGCCCTTGGAAAAAAATAAGGGTAATGTACTTTTTCGAGCAGAGAAGTAAAAGGCGGTATTGTCGGTTGCTTGGCCTTCGACAAAAATACCAGCATTAAACATGGTGAAGTCAAGAGTTGTTGTAATGGGTTGGTACTTTGGATTACGTAAAGTCACATCGAACACGGCACCGGTGGCATTACTATAACCTGTACCATACCCAGCAGAGTAGAGTTGGAAATCTTGAATTATGTGGCGGTTGAAAATGGAACTGCCAAAATCGTGAAAAATATATCCGGCAGGCATAAAATCGACTTCAAATATATTATCACTTGGGGATGAACCGCGTACCGCAGGTTCACTCATCGAGCCTCCAGCAGCAACTACTCCAGGTAAAGAGAATACGGCACGTAACGGGTCACCCATTGCACCAGGCATAGTGACTAGTTTTTCAGTGTTTTCGGTTATTTCACTGGTAACACTACTGCGTTTATAAAATACTTCAATATGCTCCATAGAAGTTTGGTCGGCTTCGGCCGCGTAACTTGGGAGTGCCATACATATGACGATGGGGGAAAGCGCAAGTGAGAGCTTAGCATTCGTTACTTTGAACATTATTTTGGTCCCTGTGCAAAAAGTGAATCAACAATGAATATCAGCAGCAGTGTAACCAAATGGAGTGTATAAGTGTTTTAGGTTTGGGTAAGAAACTGTAGAGTGTTGCTACAGTTTCTTACAGTCTGATTTTAATACCGAGTTCACTAGAGTAACCGACAGAGCGCTCTACCACTTTGAGGTTTTCGTCAATTACATAGTAAGTTGGGTAAGCCTTTACTTTGAAGTTTTGTGCGGTAGTACTATCGCCCAATAAGATAGGCATTGATAAACTTAACGCTTCAGAGAATTGGTGAACACTCTGTATATCTGGATAATCAAGTGCTATCGCAATGGCATTGAGCTCGTTATTTTTATAGAGCTTATCTAGGTTTGGCATACTGTATTTACAGATGCTGCACCAAGGTGCGAAAAAATACACAACAGTTTGTTCTCCTTTAATAGATGTTAAGTCAATCCGTTGTTGCGGATCATCGAGTTTGGGTAAAGAGAAGAAAGGCGCGCTCGTTTTTCCATTTTCTTTTAACATACCAAGTTCTTGATATGTCGATACTGCGGTGAACGTAAAAACTAATAAACCTAATTGTATTATATATTTGAGCATAGTTATGTGAGTAGTTGAGTTAGGGGCAGCTTAATATACAAAGACCAGTTAACACTACTTATTTATTCATTCAAAAAACCGAAAAATGTAACAGAACATTGCGAAGTTGGGGCAGACACTCAATATGGGCGCAGTGACTATGTGATTGAGCAGAAGTGAAATATATAACCTCTGCTCACCCCATAGTACTGTCATTACTCCCCTAAATAACGTTTTGCTTTTTGGGGTTTAAGTTTTTCTAAGTCGACTAAGACTAATCCGTCTATGCAGTTATTAAAATCTGGGTCAATACTAAAACTTAAAAAGTTAGCTCCTTCATAGTCACAAATTTCAGTATATTGCTTGAATAGCGTGGGAACTTGAGCCCCCATATTGGCGAGAATATGTTTGAGCTCTGCAAAATCTTCTTTGATGTCTGAACCATGAAATAAACTTTTATAATGCGTCATTTGTGCATTTGATAAGGTGTATTCATTGTTCGGTTGGGCATGATTTGCTAGGCGCGAAAAGTAATGTTGATAATGGTAAACCAACATAGCTTTTGCTTCATCAGGTAAAGAGTTTGATAAACTGACAGCACCAAAAAGGTAACGATGCTCTGGGTAGCGTTTTACAAAAGCACCGATGCCATACCAAAGGTAATCAAGGCTTTTCCTACCCCAATACTTTGGTTGCACAAAACTTCGGCCTAACTCTAAGCCTCGTTCAAAGTATGGTTGCATTTTTTCAGTATAACTAAACAGGCTGTCGGTATATAAACCTTGCTGACCGTGCTCTTCGATTATGTGTTTAGCACTGGCAAGGCGATAGGCACCAACTAACTCTAGTTGCTCGGTATCCCACAGGACTAAATGCTGATAATGCATATCATATCGGTCTATATCGCGTCTTTTCCCACTGCCTTCACCCACTGCACGAAATGCAATCTCTCGAAGTCGACCGAGTTCTCTAAAAATAACGGAGCTTCCTTGGTAATTGTATAAGTAGATTTGCATTCCATCCTGGGTTTGACCCAACAACTCACAGGTTTCTATGGCTTTTTTTAACTCTTTTTTACACTCAGGGACCGCGATCGGGGTCTGCGTTTTTAGCGGTACTGATTTTTTGCTATTGAGTCGATAAAGCTGTTTTCGAATGAGACTGACAATTTCTTTATCTTTTAAATTCTCAATTAAGTAAGATTCAGGCGGGATACTCGCACCAATTTCAAACTCTAATGATTTTTGGCGTTGCTTAAACATTTCTTTTACTAAAAGCAAACTTGCTAGAGGCTTGTAAATAAGGGAAGTGCCGTAAAACAGCGGACTATTCTTGGCTTTTATAAAAATTGGCAAGATTGGGCAGTTCGCTTTTTTAGCTATGCGCAAAAAACCAGAGTTCCATTTGCAATCTTTTATACCGGTGGCACTTAATCTAGACACTTCACCTGCTGGGAATATCAGTAATGCACCCTCTTGATTTAGGTGTTGCTGAATATTGGCAAGTTCAGTACGACGGCTGGTTCCAGATAAGTTATCGACGGGTAACAGTAACGAATGCATAGGTGTAACCGACATAAGCATTCGATTGGCAACGACTTTTAGGTCTGGTCGCACTTTGGCTATAACACGGATCAGCGCTAATGCATCTAAGGAGCCAATAGGGTGGTTTGCGACAATGACAATGCTACCTTCACTTGGAATATGTTCTATCTGTTTTGGCTTATATCGGGCGTCAAAATCGAGTTCATCTAGAACTTGTTCGACAAACTCAATTCCCTGCAAGTGCGGGTATGCATCAGCAAAAGCAATGAATTCTTGTTCGTGGAGTAAATAGCCTAACCCTTTTTTTACTAAGCCTTTCACTTTTGGGGAGTTTTCAAGTTGTGGTAAATTTGCTTCGATGACTTTATCGACACTGATCATTGTGAACTCTCGTTGTGTACACTGTAAGCACAGAGTAAAAACATCTTGTTACAACCTTGTTGCAATGTTCTGGCAGTTATATGACAGTTGTCATATCTGACACACTATGAATAAAAGGGGGGTTTGATTACAATAAAATTTTGTTAATAGAGAGAGGGTGACATGTCAGTACTTGTGTGTGTTGAAGGTCGAGACAATACGAAATTAATGCAAAATCTACGAACTTCTTTACCAGGTGTCGAAATACATGAATGGCCCAATTGTTCAAATTTAGACAAGGTACAGTTTGTAATAGCTTGGAATGCCCCAGAATCAATCTGGGATCGACTGCCAAATTTACAAGTGGTGCAGTCTTATGGTGCAGGCGTAGATGGCATCGCATTGCAGCGAATTCCAGAGCACGTAGAGGTAACACGTATTGTTGATACTGATCTGGCTGATGATATGGCTGAGTATATTCTGGGTCATGTAATGGCGCACAAGTTACGAATACGTGAGTATGCACATAAGCAATATCAAACGGTTTGGAAACCTAAGCGTGCTTTCAAGCATAATCATATTGGCATTTTAGGGTTGGGGGAGTTGGGGCAAGTTGCAGCTAGGAAACTTAAAGCGAATGATTTCTCAGTGAGCGCATGGTCTAGAACGAAAAAAAATATTAGTGGTATCAACTGTTTTGCAGGTATCGATGAACTCCAGACATTTTTATTTGAACTCGATTATTTGGTGTGCTTATTACCATTGACAGCTGAAACGACGGGTATTTTAAATCGAAAAGTGTTTGAGCAATTACCAAACCATTGCATATTGATAAATGTTGCGCGGGGAGAGCATCTTATTGAAGAAGACTTACTCTGGGCATTAGATAACCAAAAACTAGCTGGAGCAACACTCGACGTGTTTAATCATGAGCCGCTCGAAAGTGGACATGCTTTTTGGCAACATCCATTAATTACATTGACGCCTCATTGCGCAGCAGTGACGAGTATGAGTTCTGTGTGTGAGCAGATAGTTTACAATATTACTGCTTGTGTCAATAAAAATGCATTAATGAATACGGTAGACAAGCATTTAGGCTATTGATGCCGTTACAATAAAATTAATTTGCTGTATAAAAAAACAGCTTGAGAGAATTGATTACATTCAGTAATGTGGTGTGATCAAATATAATAATAATAAGGTGTAGATGATGAAGAGTAATCATAGTGGGGTGAAATTATCATTAGTCGTATTATCGGTTGTGCTGCTAGGTGTTTCTGCTTTATTTACTCAAGCTACATGACGGAATAAATAGGCATTGAGCGTTAAGTGGTAATGACTTAACGCTTTGCATAGATTTCTTTGGTTTGTGTTTTTTGTTCGTCATTTTTTTTCAGTAATACGTATGTTGAACCGCTTCCACCATGACAACGCAGTGCAGAATGAAAGCACAATACTTGCGGCACTTCTTGTAACCACTTATTAATGTAGCTCTTTAAGATTGCAGGGGTTGGTTTGCTTTTTAGCCCAATACCATGGCGCAGCAATAACACTCTAATATTATTGTTATGGCAATCGAGGATAAATTCAAAAAGCGTCTTTCTTGCTTCATTGAAGCGTTTGCCATGTAAGTCAATTGTGGCATCGATCTGGTATTTCCCTAAGCGCAGCTTTTTAAATACGCCTTCTTGTACACCTTGTCGTTTGAATGTTATTAAATCGTATGGGTCAAGTAAATCCACATACTCTGTAGAGAGGAAGTTAACATCAAACGCTAATTCTTGCTCAGCAGCTTTACGCTTCTCTAATTGAGAAATTGTCGGCTGGGCTTTTATTTTGCTTAACTCAGCCTGATTGTCATGAGCTAAAGGAGTCACATCTCCCATTGACGCTAAAAACAGCTCTTCATCGGTCATAGCCATACAAAACCCTTTGGTAGGTGAGTATGGCCATAATTTTAACCTAGTTCACAGCGCTTGACTACTGACTTAGATTTAGTTGTCCGAATGTATACACTTTAAATAGATAAAATGTATTAATTAGTATGAGGCTTAAATTAGAAACAACACTGGTATTTACCAAGTCCAGACTAAACGAAAGAAACAACAGGCTACACGCTGCTACTGCGGCAACACGTAATAAAGTTAAATGATTGATAAAAAAGGCGCCAAAGCCTAATAATAGCAAGATGGTGTTTAAGAGCCAGTTGAACTCGTTGGGCATGGTCTGTTTGGTTTTCCATAGTTGATTAAAGGAGCGCCATTATGGTGATCCTTTAATCATGCATCAAGCGATTATTTTTATATATTTCAGATTAGTTTTTTTAATCTAAAATGAGTTTAAGAAGTGCGGGAATAACCCCTTTTTGTTCTATGACTTGGTATCTTTGACAAGTAGATGGGTTATTTTTATCAACGCATAAGTAAAGAATGTTTTGATGTAATGCTGAGCGGGGGTGGAGCTTTGAGTCTAAAAGGACAGGATCATACCCAGGCAAACCTGACCAGTAGATACTTTGTGCGACTAACCCTAACTTTTCGTAAGTTATCAGTTGAGGTTTAGGAAAAAGAATAATGAGTAACGTCACAAGCGATAAACCAACCCATATTTTTTTCTTACTCTTAACGTCGGAAGAGGGGACGTCTGAAGCGATAGACGTTTGTGCTGAAGGCGTTGGTGCTTTGTTTTTCTTTGCAGGTTTACGGGTTGACTGTTTACGCTGCGTTTGCCCGAGTAAAGATTGTTTTTTTGCTTGCTTTGACATACCTGTGTATGGCCTTTTGGTTGCAGGACTCTATAATAGATCTATTATGTTTATAATAGCTTATTTTAGTTTGGCAGCCTACGGGAAAGGATAATGGAACAGCAAATCTCAATTTTAATAGTCGATGATGTAGGAACAGTTCGTAGTTTTTTGCACCAAACACTCATGCATTTAGGTATTGACCACGTTAGGGAGGCGTCTACCGCAACCCAGTGTATCAAGGCCTGTGAAGAACAGCACTTTGATATTGTATTTTTGGATATTGAATTGCCTGATGGTGATGGAAAGGAAATTATTGCCCAGCTAAATCAAATTAATGCTGATATTAATGTCGTTATGGTATCTGCGCATTCAACCGTAGATAATGTTAAAGATGCGATTGAGCGAGGGGCGAAGGGGTTTGTGGTTAAACCTTTCTCACCAAAGAAAATTGCGGCAATGTTGAAGAAGTTTTATCCAGAACTTGAGTTAACTTAAATACCGGGTACAAAAAAACCGACTTTCGTCGGTTTTTTAATTCACAATAAAATCAAAGATTATAGAGCTTTGATTTTTGCATTTAAACGGCTCTTATGACGAGCTGCTTTATTTTTGTGAATTAGACCTTTAGCTGCGTAACGGTCTAGAATTGGTGTAGCGGCAGCGAAAGCTTCAGTTGCAGCTTCTTTATTACCAGCTTCAATAGCAACTAGTACTTTTTTGAAGTAAGTACGCATCATTGAACGACGGCTTGCGTTGTGTTGACGACGTTTTTCGCTAGTGATAGCGCGTTTTTTTGCAGACTTGATGTTAGCCAAGGTGTGCTCCTAACAATCTTAAAATAAGCTTAATTTAATGGCCGAGGAATATGCCTGTTTTATTGGCAAAAGTCAACATATATTGACCACCACGACCTTTGTCTCTTCGTAATTGTAACCTGTAGTGACGAAAACCTTGGCTTTTAGCGTTTGGCGATCAACTTTAACAGGCACATGAACCACAAAAATACGGTGTGAGTTTCTCGCATCCAGTGATTAATGCCCGTAGTGTATCAAATCTTGATTCTTACACCTAGTGTTAGATATAGAAATTTTTCTAATTCAGGCAAAGCTCAAGTTGATGATATCAACATAAGCAAAAGACTATGGCATAATTTACGTGTTTTTTATTTTTGGAGTTAAATGTGGCGAAGGGGTTGTTTAAATCAGGCATGATAGTAAGCGCCATGACGATGATTTCAAGGGTTATGGGCTTAATTCGAGATGCAGTAGTTGCTAATTTACTTGGAGCTGGATTAGCTGCTGATGTATTCTTATTTGCTAACAGAATCCCTAACTTTTTGCGTCGGCTATTTGCGGAAGGAGCGTTTGCACAAGCGTTTGTCCCAGTGCTATCTGAAATTAAAGAGCAGCATGGTGATGATAAAGTAAGGGTATTTGTTGGCCAAGCAGCGGGAACATTAGGCACAATTTTACTGTGTGTTACGTTAGTTGGGGTCATTGGCTCTCCAATAATTGCGGCGTTGTTTGGGACGGGTTGGTTTATCGATTGGTGGCATGGTGGAGAAAACGCTGAAAAGTTTGAACTTGCCAGTACATTGTTAAAGTTCACTTTCCCCTACTTATTTTTTGTTAGTTTAGTTGCGTTAAGTGGTGCGATACTTAATGTATACAATCGCTTTGCTGCAGCGGCATTTACACCTGTACTTCTTAATATTGCAATTATTGGCTGTGCTATTTTATTACATGACATGTTTGAAAATGGTGCCTATGCGTTAGCAATTGGGGTATTTGTAGGTGGTTTGGCTCAGCTACTCTTTCAAATCCCATTTCTGTTTCGATTAGGAATGTTGCAAAAGCCGACCTTTGCATGGCATTCACCTGAAGTAACAAAAGTACGAAAACTGATGCTGCCAGCAATGTTTGGTGTCTCTATTAGCCAAATTAACTTGCTATTAGATACGGTAATAGCGTCGCTTTTGGTTACAGGGTCTATTGCATGGCTGTATTACTCAGATCGTTTAATTGAGTTTCCATTAGGCTTGTTTGGTATTGGGATCGCCACGGTGATTTTACCAGCCTTATCAAAGTTGCATGCTAATGACGCGGTGGATGATTTTCAAGTTACCTTAGACTGGGGAGTGCGTTTTGTGCTTTTCTTAGGTTTCCCAGCAATGACTGGGTTAATGGTGATAAGCCCCCTAATTATCACTGTTCTGTTTGATCATGGTGCATTTTCCGACACAGAGATAGATCATGTTAAGGCTGTGAGCCTTGGCGTTGTGGCTTACTCGGTAGGGCTTGTGAGTTTTATGTTGATCAAAGTACTCGCGCCCGGGTTTTATGCACGCCAAGACACCAAAACACCAGTGAAAATAGGTATCATCACACTGGTATTAAATATGCTATTTAACATTGCTCTGGCTCCTTTTATTGGCTATTTGGGGCTGGCATTGGCAACATCACTTTCAGCCAGTTGTAATGCTTACCTTTTATATCGAAAGTTGAAACTACAGGGGGTATTTGTGATGTCGAACTTTACACTCTGGTTTGCGGCCAAATGTATCGTATCAGCGAGTATAATGGCCGGGTGTGTATGGTATGTAAGTAGTAAATACTTATGGCATACATGGTTACTGCCTGAACAAGTCATGCTACTGGTTGGATTGTTGGTGTTGGCGATGTTTGTTTATTTCCTTCTGATGTTTGTATTTGGTGTCAGGCTAAGAACGATAAAAGATGTGCGTGCTTAATCATGCAGAAGTTCGCATTTTTAGGCAACTTGGGTATAATCGGGCACTTTGAAGATTCACGCAATTAAGGCTATGACGTAATGCAGCTGATCAGAGGCATCCATAACATTCGACCCCATCACTTTGGTTGTGTGTTAACGATAGGTAACTTTGATGGTGTGCACTTGGGACATGTCGAGGTTTTAAAAGGCCTTGTACAAGACGCTAAGCGCTACAATTTGCCAAGTACAGTTATGTTATTTGAGCGTCAGCCGCAAGAGTTTTTTGCCAAAGATAAAGCACCGGCAAGGCTAACTCGATTAAGAGATAAGTTGGCTTTGTTAGCAAAGCTCGATATTGATCGCGTGATTTGTGTGAGTTTCACTCAACAATTTGCTCAGCAAAGTGCAGAATATTTTGTTCAGCACATATTAGTTGAAAAGCTTGGAGTGAAGGCTTTAACGGTAGGTGATGACTTTAAATTTGGTCATGCACGTCGAGGTGACTTTAATATGCTTAAAGAGATTGGTGAGTCCGTCTCGATGCATGTAAAAAGCACGGCCAGTTTACGCCGCGATGATTGTCGGGTAAGTAGTACTCTGATAAGAGCTGCGCTAGCAAAAGGCGACTTAGATACTGCACATCAAATGTTAGGCCACACATATACCATTGCAGGCCGAGTTATCCATGGCTGGAAAAAAGGCAGAGAACTTGGTTTTCGCACTGCGAATATAGCGTTAAAGCGACAAGTGATCCCCGTACAAGGGGTTTTTGCTGTTCGGGTCAATTTAAATGGCAAGCAGTACAAAGGTGTGGCTAATGTTGGTACAAAACCAACGCTAAATGGCACCAAGGCCTTGTTAGAGGTACACCTGTTTGATTTTAATCAAGATGTTTACGGACATTTTATGCAAGTGGAGCTGGTTAAAAAGCTCCGCAATGAACAAAAATTCGATACATTGCCGCAGTTAACAGCGCAAATAGCAACAGATGTTGCTGACGCTAAGCAATGTTTTAATTTTAAGTAGCCGATACGGAAACTAGGATAAATGAGCGACTACAAACACACTCTGAATTTACCGGAAACTGAGTTTCCAATGCGTGGTAACTTAGCGCAACGCGAACCAAAAATGTTGAAAACTTGGTACGAACAAGACTTATACGGTCAGATCCGCAGCGCGAAAAAAGGTAAGAAGCCATTTATTTTGCATGATGGCCCTCCGTACGCGAATGGTGATATTCACTTAGGTCACTCGGTAAATAAGATCCTTAAAGATATTATTATTAAGTCGAAAACACTATCTGATTTTGATGCGCCGTATGTACCTGGGTGGGACTGTCATGGTCTGCCAATCGAGCTACAGGTAGAGAAAAAAGTGGGCAAGCCTGGTAAAAAAGTGACCGCTGCCGAGTTTCGTGAGAAATGCCGTGCTTATGCGCAAAAGCAAGTCGAAGGTCAAAAAGCTGACTTTAAACGCTTAGGTGTGTTTGGTGACTGGGACAAACCTTATTTGACGATGAACTTTGACTTTGAAGCAAATGCAATTCGAGTGTTAGGTCGTATCATTAAAAGTGGTCATTTGCATAAAGGTGCAAAGCCTGTGCATTGGTGTACTGACTGTGGCTCGGCATTGGCTGAAGCAGAAGTTGAATACCAAGATAAACAATCTCCGGCGATTGACGTAAAGTTTGACTTTGTAGACCAAGCTGCGGTAGTAGCTGCGTTTGATTTAGCCGAAGGTCATGAAGGTGAAGGCAGTGTAGGCACCGTGATTTGGACTACGACGCCATGGACATTACCGGCAAACCGTGCGGTTGCTGTACATGAGGCATTGGAATATGCACTTGTTCAAGTGGAAGATGAAGGTAAAGTTCAACGTCTAATCTTAGGATCTGAGCTAGTCAAAGATGCAATGGACCGTTTTGGCTTTAACCATTTTCACGTATTAGGGTATGTTAAAGGTCAAACCCTTGAGAACTTGCGTGTTGCACACCCATTTTATGACTTCGATGTGCCAGTAATTGTCGCTGAGCATGTAACTACCGACTCGGGTACTGGGGTTGTGCATACAGCACCTGGCCATGGTCAAGAGGATTTCAGCGCTGGTTTAGCGTATGGGTTAGAAGTTGCAAACCCAGTTGGCGCAAACGGTGTTTATTTCCCTGATACGCCATTATTTGGCGGTCAACACGTGTTTAAGGCTAATGCGAGTGTGATTGAAGTGCTGAGTGAAAAAGGCGCATTAATGCATCACCATGCGTTGCAGCATAGCTATCCACATTGCTGGCGCCATAAAACACCAATTATTTTCCGAGCAACACCGCAGTGGTTTGTGAGTATGGATCAGGCTAACTTACGCCAAGACTCTTTAAATGAAATCGCTAAGACACAATGGCTACCTGAATGGGGCGAAAACCGTATTGCAAACATGGTTGAAGGGCGTCCTGACTGGTGTATCTCTCGTCAACGTACGTGGGGAGTGCCAATTGCACTATTTGTAGATAAAGACACTGGCGCTTTGCACCCAAATACTGAAGAATTTATTGAGCAAGTTGCTGTTTTAGTTGAAGGCAAAGGTATTCAAGCGTGGTATGACTTAGATCCGGCAACGCTGTTAGGTGACGACGCTGAGCAATATATGAAAGTGCAAGACACTTTAGATGTGTGGTTTGATTCTGGTGTATCACATGCATGTGTAGTGGATGCACGAGAAGAGCTGACAGGCCCAGCAGATCTATATCTTGAAGGTTCAGATCAGCACAGAGGCTGGTTCATGTCGTCAATGATGACCTCTGTTGCTATTAATGGTCATGCACCATATAAACAAGTTCTGACTCATGGTTTCACTGTTGATGAAAACGGCCGTAAGATGTCAAAGTCTTTAGGTAATGTTATTTCTCCACAGAACATTATGAACAAGCTTGGCGCAGATATTTTACGCTTATGGGTGGCATCAACGGATTACACCGCAGAAATGACGGTATCAGATGAAATATTTAAACGCTCAGCTGATCGTTATCGCCGTATTCGTAACACGAGTCGCTATTTATTGTCGAATTTAAGCGGGTTCAGCCCTGAGACAGATTTAGTGGCAATTGATGATATGGTTGAGCTAGACCGTTGGATTGTATCAAGAGCTGCGCAATTGCAAACCGAAATTTTGGAAGCTTATGATAACTATCAAATGTTGGTAGTGACTCAGAAGCTAATGAATTTCTGTACAGGTGAGCTTGGCTCATTCTACTTAGATGTCATTAAAGACCGTCAGTACACAGCAAAGAGTGATAGCCATGCACGTCGTTCATGTCAGTCAGCACTTTATCATATTGCCGAAGCAATGACCCGTTGGATGGCGCCAATCATGAGCTTTACGGCACAAGAAATTTGGCAGGCATTACCAGGTAAGCGCAGCCAGTTTGTATTTACTGATGTATGGTATGAAGGCCTTAACGATGCCTCTGAAGGACAGTTAAGCAATGAATATTGGCAAGGTGTACTTGCTGTGCGTGATGAAGTGAACCGTGTGTTAGAGAGTGCACGTAAAGAAGAAGTCATTGGCGCGACGTTGCAGGCTGAAGTGACACTTTACACTGATGGCGATTTAGCGAGTGGACTACAAAAGCTAGGTGATGAGCTACGTTTTGTATTACTTACGTCGAAAGTGACTATGGCACCTGCGAGTAACAAACCGGAAGATGCAATTGCCTCTGAAATCGATGGCTTGTTTATCACTGTTGCTGCAACCGACGCTCAAAAGTGTGAGCGTTGTTGGCACTATTGCGATGATGTGGGTAGTCACGAGACACATACTGATATGTGTGGTCGTTGTATTACTAACGTTGAAGGTGACGGCGAACAGCGTCAGTTTGCATAGGAGTATAATGTGACCGACTCAACTCAAAAAAGTGGTTTAGTTTGGTTATGGCTAAGTCTACTGCTCTTTGCAGTAGACTATGTTACCAAAGCTGCAGTAATGGATAGTATGAAACTTTATGAGTCAATCGAGTTGCTGCCATTTTTTAATTTTACCTACATGCACAACTACGGTGCTGCGTTTAGTTTTTTAAGTGAAGCGGGTGGGTGGCAACGTTGGTTTTTAAGTTTTATTGCAGTGGCAATTAGTGCGTTATTGCTATTTTGGCTACGCAAATTACCGGCAAATAACTGGGTTTTGTGTGGTGCTTACTCATTAGTTTTGGCTGGTGCGATAGGAAATTTGGTCGATAGGCTTGTCCATGGTTACGTGATTGACTTTTTACATTTTTACTACCAAAACTGGCATTATCCGGCGTTTAATATTGCTGATATGGCAATTGTAGGTGGTGCTGGTCTATTATTATTTGATGCCTTTAAAGGTGACTCTTCTCAGGAGAAAAAAGCATGAGTGAACAAGTGATAGGGTCTCAGTCTGAGGTGCTTTTTCATTTTTCGATAAAGCTTGAGGATGGCTCTGCTGCTGATTCGACTAAAGTGCATAATAAGCCTGCAAAGTTATTTATGGGCGATGGCAGCTTGACCGAAAACTTTGAAAAATGTTTATTGGGTTTGGTTGTTGGTGACAGTAAGTCATTTGATTTAGAGCCTGACGATGCGTTTGGTCAACCAAACCCGGATAATATTTATTATGTTGACCGTAGTAAATTCGGAGCTGATACACCCGCAGAGGTTGGCAGTATCATTGCATTTACTCAACCAGATGGTACCGATTTGCCAGGGCTCGTACGTGAAGTGGCTGGCGAGTCAGTCACTGTTGACTTTAATCACCCACTGGCAGGTCAAAAGGTGACGTTTGAAGTTGATATTCTTGAGGTAAGCAACTAATGGATATCTTACTAGCCAACCCAAGAGGTTTTTGTGCAGGTGTAGACCGTGCAATAAGCATCGTGGAGCGAGCACTAGATATTTTTGAAAGCCCGATATATGTCCGCCATGAGGTTGTTCACAATAAATATGTTGTGAATGGCCTGAAAGCGCGTGGTGCTGTATTTGTGGAAGAGCTACACCAGGTACCAGACGATAGCATTGTTATTTTTAGTGCACATGGTGTTTCTCAGCAAGTGCGTCAAGAAGCAAAACGACGTGAGCTTAAGGTATTTGACGCAACGTGCCCGTTAGTGACTAAAGTTCATATGGAAGTAACACGAGCGAGTCGTAAGGGCACAGAGTGTATCTTGATAGGCCACCACGGTCACCCAGAAGTCGAGGGCACTATGGGGCAGTATGCCAATGATGATGGTGGTATTTACCTTGTAGAGACACCAGAAGATGTGAACGCATTAGAGATAAAAGACCCGAGCAATGTATTTTATTGTAGTCAGACTACTTTGTCAGTGGATGACACCGCGGATGTGATTGATGCACTCAGGTGTAAATTTCCTAATATACATGGCCCGCGTAAAGATGATATTTGTTACGCAACTCAAAATCGTCAAGATGCAGTACGAGACTTAGCTGATAAAGTTGACGTGTTACTGGTTGTTGGTGCAAAAAATAGCTCGAACTCAAATCGCTTACGTGAACTTGCAGATAAAATGGGCACGACGTCATACTTGATTGATGATGCGAGCAGTATGAGTGAAAGTTGGTTTGATAACATTAGCAGCGTGGGTGTCACTGCGGGGGCATCAGCACCTGAAGTGTTAGTTCAGCAGGTTATTACACGTTTAAAAGAACTTGGGGGGGAAACTGTCATTGAGAACCCAGGTGAAGAAGAAAATGTTGTATTTGCTGTGCCGATTGAATTGCGTTAACTAAGCATGCAGCCATGTTTAAATCACCTGATTTAACCAATGGATTGCTCCCTGCTATAGTCACTGAACGGGGTGTACTGGCTATGCTAGTCGCCTCGCAGACTCTGGCATTATTACTGGCCTTTTCTCCTATGAGTTATGAATCTATTTGGGTTCGGCTGGGCATAATAAGTTTATTTGTTCACTGTGTAAGTGCTATTGGTTTTACTGTACTTTCGTTGCTACAGCATTACTTAAATAGATATTCAGGTATTTTCGAATACAGCGTTATTGTCATCGTATTCCAAGTAATCACTTTCCTATTAAGCTTAAGTGTTGCCGTATTTGAGGTGACATCTGCAGAGTTTCTTGATTGGCCTTTTATTGCCAAGAATAGCGCAATTTGTCTATTTGTTACTTTTTTATTTTTGCATTTCATGGCTATTTTTCGCGATAAAATTACCACGTATGCTACTTTATCTAGATTAGAACTTGATGCTTTACATGCTAGGATCAGACCGCATTTCTTTTACAATAGTTTAAATACGATTGCAGAACTTACACAACAAGACTCAGACTCCGCTGAGCAAGCAGTATTAACGCTCGCAAATTTATCGCAATGGGCTATGCATCCTAATAAGCTAGTTCCGCTTACTGAAGAACTTGCATTATCAAAGAAGTATATTGAACTTGAGCGGTGGCGTTTTGGAAATAAAATGTCAGTCCATTGGTCTCTTCCATCTACTATACCCGATATTTTGGTGCCAGTTTTAACAGTTCAACCCTTAGTTGAAAATGCAATAAATTATGGTATTGAAGGACTTATCGCCGGCGGTGAAATAAGCATTTCAGTTGAAGCATTCGACCATGCCGTAAAAGTTACCATCAGTAATACGATAGGTACTGATGTTTCCAAACATAAAGGGCAAGGTATGGCACAACGCAATATAAAAGAACGCCTTGATTTGCATTATGGTCCAGAAGCAAAACTCGAAATAAAACAAGCAAATAAGCGTTATTTTGCCTCTCTAACTCTTCCTCAACAGGTGAAGCTGTGAAGTATTTAATTGCAGATGATGAACCACTAGCGCGACAAAGAGCCAAAAGGTTAATGGGTAATCTTTCTGGCTTTGATTGCTGTGGTATGGCGGAGCATGGAGCGCAAGTGTTAGAGCTTGTGAATCAAGAAAACCCGGATGTACTATTGCTTGATATTGATATGCCAGGGTTGAGTGGTTTAGAAGTGGCTCAGCGCTTAAGTGATTCGAATCATAATATTAAGATTGTTTTTGTAACGGCTCACCCTGAATTTGCATTAGATGCGTTTCACGTGTTTGCATCAGGCTTTCTGGTAAAGCCTGTACAGTTTGAACAGTTAGAAGCTGTTATGTCTCGATTTTATTCTCCGAAAATCCAATATCAACTGGCAGGACAAACCCGTTCGGTGGATGTTGCTCAGATAATGGTTGCCAAAGCGGAAGATAAGTACACCCATATTTGGTTTAAAGGAGGAGAGGCAGTTATTGATGAAAGTCTTAAAAGCTTACTAGCGACTTACCCTCAAGCGTTTATTCAGATACATCGAAACACATTAGTACGGCGCAATGCAATTGAATCCCTGAGGTCATCATCATCTGGGTTGTTACTAAAATTAAAAGGATTTTCTGAGCTTTTACCTGTAAGCCGACGCGCAGCAAAAGACCTTAAAGGTCTCATCTAACGGTTGTTAATCTATCATGTTCCTTTGCGGTTTTTAGTATCAGCCAAGATTAAATACACTTCCTCCCTCGTCTTATAGCCGCCTGCTTCATAGGCAATCCGTTCATCTGAGATTTTGACCGTTCAGAGAATTGGTTATTGAGTTATATTTAGAATATTTTATTCTTAATATAGCAAAGATTTTCACCTGAGGTTTTTTAATGGTCCCCTCTTACAGCCGTCAAAAAGGTTTTACGCTATTGGAAGTACTCATTGCATTTATGGTACTGAGTTTTGGGTTATTGGGCGCAGTAGCGCTGCAAGCAAAAGCCAAACAAGCGAGTTTCGATTCTATGCAGCGAGCGGCAGCCGTCGCGCTAGCAAATGATATTATGCAGAGGATCAGAGTCAATGATTCAGTGCAATTGTCGAGTAATTATAAGTTAACATTCACAAGCCAGACCCCATTAAATGCGCAACGACGTTGTTTTGGTGCGCAGTGTTCGAGTGCAGCAATTGCTGCGCTAGATTTAGAGCAATGGAAATTAGCGATTAGGGCGAGAGAGAATACCGGTACCTTGGATGACACAACGGTGTGTATTAATCCTCAGTTATCGGCAGGGACCCAAGGTCGAGGTTTTGATGTTGAAGTGATTGTGTCATGGCGCGGCAGACAAAAAATGAAGGCAACGGATGAAACTAAAGCGATAAACTGCGGCACAAATGATGATCAACGTCGACTGGTTGTGCTGAATAGCTTTGTTTTTGCGAGGGGGATTTAATGAAAAAGAATGGGTTTTCTCTGCTTGAGTTAATGATATCTATGTTCATTGGGGTATTGATTTTAGGAGGGGTTATTGCCACTTATGTAAGTATGAAGGTGACAACCCGGGATACGATGGCAATCGGTGAAATGCAAGAAACAGGTCGGTTAGCGTTATCTATTTTGCAACGCGATATTGAACAAATCGGGTTTTGGGGAACCTTTTATGATGAGGGGTTTACTGAGGAAAATGTTGAAAGTGTTGCAAACCCAAACAATGATTGTTTCGGCGGGCTAAATAATGGCAGTTTCCCTGATGAAACCCCTACAAACTTTAGACCTGTGTATGCAGAGGTGTCAGATGGCTCTAACGTGTTAGATTGTATTGGAGACAGCGTTAAAAATACCGATGTGATTCAACTGAAGTTATTAGAAGGAAATCCAGTTACTATTGATGGGGGAAAGGCCCAAGATATTAACCGTAATCGATTTTATTTTATTGCAGATCAAGAACGAGCAGAATTTGTTTCTGGTGCAAGCCCCATAAACGTACCGACGGTAAATTCAACAGTATGGCCTTATAGCCATCATGTTTATTACCTAACCACTGAGGAAATAACCATAAATAATATTAAGCGAGATATTCCTATTTTGAAACGTCTACGCTTAACTGCTAGCGGAATGTTCCAAGAGCCAGTCATGGAAGGTATCGAAGATTTTAGATTGGTTTTTGGGTTGGACACCAATGGTGATTTTCGGGTTGACACGTATCGAAGTACGCCTGATATGACAGCATCAAACTGGGAAAATGATGATGGTATTTTAACCGTGCAAATTTATCTGCTTGTAAGAGCGCTAGAGCCGGACCCTGGCTTGAAGTTAAATAGTCGCACCTACACATTAGGCTTTGATGCTGACCGCAGAACGCATACCTTTTCAGATAATTATCGACGTACTGTTTTTTCTACCACCATCAGACTTAATGGGACTATGGCATGGCGAATATAAAGAATCAAAGTGGCATTGTACTGGTAACCGCGATGATCATGATTGTTGCAGTGACTGCAGTGGCTGTGACCTTAATGAGTAGCAGTAGTATTGATTTAAAGATAACCAATGCAGCACAAGAGCGTGAGCAAGCAGAGAACTTACTGGTTGGAGAGGTACAGAGGGTTATTCTAGAAGAGGGGAATCGCAATAGTCAGAGCCGTTTCTTGATGTCAGTTAATCAACTTGAATTAGCTGAGAATAATACATTTGATGGGATGCATGGCACGGATAATGTCATGCGAGGCTTAAATAACGGCCCAAAAGAGTTGGATTGCCCTCGGTCATTTAAATATACCAAAGGCATTGTTTGTAACTTAACTGAGATCAGCACGACAGTAGAATATGGTACACGAGCAAAGCATCGGATTACAGTTGTGGTGGGTGTTGGCCAGCAGATGATCAGTGCGAGCGCGGGGAAATAATATGAAAAATATGATGCTAATTTTATTGCTTGGCTGCGTGGCAACATTTCAATCAATAGCCGAAGATATAGAGCTTTACGTAAAACATAATATAGAGGTAGATGAAAAGCCTCGGGTGATGATTATTTTTGATACCTCGGGCAGTATGGCGTTCTCGAGTCAAACAGGTCGCAGTTGTGGCTATGACTATTATCGAGGTCGCTATAATTTATGCTCAGATAGCCGTCTAGGTGTGGCTAAAAGTGCCATTACTGAGTTAGTGAACAACAATACAGATATAGAGTTTGGTTTGATGCGCTTTAATGGCAGTAGTGGTGGATATGTTTTAGCACGCATAGGTGCTAATCAGTCAACTATAAAATCGCAAATTGGGAGTTTGGTTGCCAATGGTGCAACGCCTTTAAGTGAAACGTTATGGGAGGCATATTTATACCTGACAGGTGGCACGCGTTTTTATGCTTCAAATATCAGGGGAAGAGACACCAGTATTGAAACTGGTAATTCATACATCTCGCCATTCCATCAAAATGCAAGTGACCCTGAGCGCTGTGATAATTCGGTCAACCTTATTCTAATGACGGATGGCGACCCATCAAATGATAGTCAGCAAAATGGTAATATTAATAATTTACATGTTAATACATTTGGCACAAGTACACCTGTTTACAACAATAATTATATGGCAGCATTAGCAAAGTCTATTCATGGTGATAGTTCGACTCCGGTTGATTTGTATTCGAGCTCGGGTACTAAAACCCATACTGGGCGAGTTTATACTATCGGCTTTGGTAATGGCATGAGTAGCTCAGGGAAAAACATTCTTGAGAAAACAGCAGAGCTCGGTGGTGGGCAATATTTACAAGCCAATACCTCATCTCAGTTATCAGCGGCATTCGAGTCGGTAACGAACAGCATTCGTCAAGAGGCCGACAGTTTTGCTTTACCTATCGCGGCCAATACAGGTAATCAAACAAAAAGCAGCGACTCTTTGTATTACACCATGTTTTTACCAGAAACTCATACACGATGGAAAGGCAATCTGAAAAAGCTCAAAGTACAGGACAATAAATTGTTAGTTGATATGGCTGGAAAAGCTGCAATCGATATTGATGGGAAAATAGATAAAAATGCCACAACATTCTGGTCTGAACCTGGTTCAAAAGATGGCAATGCGGTTGATAAGGGGGGTGTAAATTACCAATTGAGCCAACAAAACACCCGTAAAATTTACTCTGACTTTGGTGATGCAGCATTACATGACTTTACATATGCTGAAGCACTTCGCCAGTATGGCAATGATATTGATATATATGCAGATAAAATGAATGCATCTTCAACGGAGTTGCCTAGTATTATGCAGTGGGCAAGAGGTATAGACGTTGATGATGAAGATAAAGATCGTAATGATGTTGAACGTCGGGAAACGATTTTTGGCGACCCGCTGCATTCTAAAGTGGTGTCTATCACTTATAGTACAGGAGGAAACCCAGACACACGGTTAATAATTGGCACGAACGCCGGCTTTTTACATATGTTTAAAGATGAAGGCAATACGATGACCGAAAGCTGGGCCTTCATTCCGGAAAGTTTACTACCCGTACTTAAAGCACAAAAAAATAGCCAAGAAGACACCAAGTTATATGGCGTTGATGGATACTCGACAATTTATCACGATGATCGAGATGGCGATAATATCGTATCATCTGGTGATAAAGTTTGGTTGTTTTTTGGTATGCGCCGTGGTGGTAATCAATATTATGCTTTAGATATTACTAACCCTGATTCACCTAAAATGATGTGGGGAGGGCCTATTACAGGAGGGAGCGGTGACTTTGCAAAGCTCGGTCAAACGTGGGCTAAGCCCTTAGTAACTCACATAGAAAATCAAGGTGATGATCCTGTGGTTATATTTACCGCAGGGTATGATACCAATAAAGACAATGTTTCCAAAAGTAATGACTCCATTGGGGAGGGAGTTTTTATTGTTAAGGCTGAAACTGGGGAGCTAGTTTGGGCGTTAACACGTGATAATGGTTTTAAAGGTCGTCATAGTATCGTAGGTGGAGTGGCCGCGTTGGACTCGAACTACGATGGTTTTGACGACCGGTTGTATATGGCCGATACCGGAGGTGGGGTATGGCGAATTGATATGCCCGGTGCTGATCCAACGGACTCAGATAAGCCGTGGACACACTTTAGATTGGCTCAATTGGCCGGTAACTCAGTGGCAACGGATAGGCGTTTTTACCATGCCCCCATAGTGGCAAGAACTTATTTTAGTAAGGTATCAGTTACGGAAACCAGCAATGGTGATTTAAAAACACGAAAAGACACACCTTACGAAGCCATACTAGTTGGATCAGGTAACCGTACTCGTCCTTCGTCGACCGGCACGGTTGATTTCTTATTCATGATAAGGGATGAAAACTCGGTGACTAAGTCATTTGAGGGAGATGATATTCCTGAAACGATTAAAGTAAAAGACTTATTGAACGTTACAAACGACCCTTTTTCTAAGCGATTAAGTAATTATGAAAGGTTTACTGATTTAGAAGGGACGCTAGGCACATTTCATGGCTGGAAGTACCGCTTGAGCGCATCTGAAAAGTCATTGTCAGAAGCATCTGTCGCGGGAGGGGTTGCTTACTTTACATCATTTACTCCACCTACTACAGCCACAAAGTGTGAAGTAGAAGCGGGGGCTGGCAAACTTTATGCGTTTCACCTTCATTACGGTACTAAGGTCTATAATAGTTTGAGTTTTGATACGCAAACTGACGTACCCGAGGCACCTCAGCCTTACTTTACCTGTGAAAAACCGACAGGGGTTTCAAGCTCAGATTCAAACTATTGCAGAGCCGTAGTGAGAATGATAGGGCCAGCCATTGCTTCAAGTGACGATAGTGAAAGCTATGGACCTACATCGGGTGTGCCATTTATTACGCCAGAAGTGAAAGGGGATGGTGTGCCGGTTACAATAGATGGAGAAGTGGTGTTAACAGCGGCGCCTTTAAATTTTGGTTTGCAAACACAGCAATTATATATTTATAAAAGGGAAGAACATGATGAGAAATAATGCAAAATGGCAACACGGTTTTACCTTGATAGAAGTAATGATGGTTATCGCAATAATTGGTATTTTGGTGGCGATTGGTATCCCAAACTATGAACGTTATGCAAAAAGAGCAGCACGTGCCGATGCTATGGTGATCTTATTGGATGCGGCAAATAAGCAAGAGCAATTTTTTGTAGATAACCGGCAGTATACAACAGACTTAGAGGACATCGGGGTCTCGGCAACAAGCGAGAACGGTTATTTTTCGATTGCCGCTACGGTGAATAATAGTACATTCGTTATCACTGCGACCGCCCAAGGAGGTCCTGTGAGCTCAGACACCATGTGTACAACGTTAACAATTAATGAACTAGGGTTGAAAGGGTATACAGGCTTGGCAAAAAACGCAGATGAGTGCTGGGAGCGGTAAACCAGTCACTTACACTTATTGGTCGCTCTTAATCTAGAGCGACCTGCTAAGCTTAGCGTTAGTTCAAGTCCAACGGGTTTACCTGATTTATTTTCAGTGCAATATACAAAAGTGCCATTAGTAAACCCTTTTATACTGCCGTTCGGTTTAAAAATAATGGCTCGTCGCGGGTATGTCAGGGTGTGTGCCAAAGTGATGCCATCAATAAGAATCAGTCGTTTATCATTTGGACCAAATGTCCGTAATACTTGATTGTCTATAAAAACAGTCAGCGGCTCATGCCAGCGATTAGGGTGACACTTATTTTTAATGAGTGGGCATATCGTGATATTTTTGTCTAAGATCATGGCCTGACTTCTTGCTAGTGTTAGTGTTTTTTTCACCAGACGCAAGTGCTGCTCGGGTAGGTGGCTCGATAATATCTCTGAGTAACTGGCTAAAGAAAGTAGGAATAAAATACTCATAATAGCCACTGCTATCAGAGTTTCTATTAACGTAAACGCACCATTTTTTTGTATAGTTGAGGTATCCATCCGTGGATCTCCATATCGCTTATTTAGTAACTCTAGTCAAAAATGAGAATTCGTCAATTCAACCCATGTTTACGATATGTATCGTTACTCTTTTATTTTGTTATGGACAGCTTTGTGTGACATCGCCTTTATAAAAAGCATTACCCGATACAGCCAATGTGAGTTCTTTGCTCTTTTCGTCACCACCTGATGGGCAATAAATAAATCTACCAGTGGAAGATGTTACTCTGCCACTACTATCAAAGCGAATTCTGCGTGAGCCATTAAATGTTAATTTATCACCGTTAGGTAATAAATCCATAGCACGCAATAAAGTATCATTGTTGTCATAAGCACCGCTATTATCGGCGTCAATAAACACGATGACATTGTTATTCGACCAGTTATTCTCACACGACATGTTACTACGGGTCGCCAGCTTCGAAGGGTTGACAGGGCAGGCAATGACAATTTCATCACTGGTTGTTGCCTTTGCTCTGGCAAATGAGATAGTTCTTTTTAAGTCGAGCAAAAATGCTTCTGAACGATTGTTTTGTGCTAAGTTGTTGCTACCAGATAAGGCGAGAGCGGCGAGTATGCCTAAGATAGCAATTGCGATTAATAATTCGATTAAGGTGAAGCCACGTATATTTCTCATTGTATACTCCAAGGCTAAAGAGCGAGGTTCATACTTTAGTTTTACTCATTATGACGTTGTTTTTTGTTGAGATCCAATCTCTTTGTTTGCTAACGGTTTTAGGATTGACTAAAATCGACACACTGCCAATGGAAAACTAAAGAATCATGAAGAAAATAGAAGCAATAATAAAGCCATTTAAATTAGATGATGTAAGAGAAGCATTATCAGATATTAGTATTACCGGTATGACCGTATGTGAAGTAAAAGGGTTTGGTCGTCAAAAAGGCCATACAGAGCTGTACCGAGGTGCTGAATACATGGTTGATTTTCTGCCTAAAGTTAAGCTCGATATTGTATTAGCAGATGAAGATGTCGATAGGGCTATTGATGTTATTCTCAAGACGGCGCAAACAGGTAAAATAGGTGATGGAAAAATATTTGTGACTGATGTTGAGCGCGTTGTACGTATTCGTACTGGTGAAGAAGACGAAGAAGCGATTTAAATGGGATTGGTTCTAAACTAAAAAGCCGCATTAATATTGCGGCTTTTTGTTATTCAATAAGAAGTTAACGCTTGTTTAGAGCTCTAGTTTGCTTAGCATGTTCACTTAAATCACGTAATCCCAGTTTGTCATAACTTTTTTCCATGATCATAAGGGCTTCATTGAGGTAGCTACTTTGAGAGTAATGCTCAACAACATATTTTCCACGGTTAGCAGCCGCAAGGAACGCTTCACGTTCAAAGTAATATTCAGCCACTTTTATTTCGTATCGAGCCATTCTATTTAACAACCAACCGAGACGCTTCTTAGCTTCTGTTATATAAGGGCTGCTCGGATAGCTTTTTACGAGTGTAGATAAGTCTTGAAAAGCAACTCTAGTGCGACTTGCATCGCGGTCAGCTCGGTCAACACCAAAGTATTCTTGAAACGCATTTTTATCCGCTTTAATATTTACCAAGCCACGCATGTAATACATGTAGTCTAAGTTTTTATGGTTTGGGTTTAAGCGAATAAAACGGTCGATAGTGGCAAGCGCCTGTTCTGTATTGCCTGTTTGATAATGTGCAAACACTAAATCCATCTGTACTTGGCGTGAATAAGGGCCAAATGGGTAGCGAGAGTTGATAGCACTTAATAGTTCAATGGCTCTAGCATAAAGTCCGGAGTCTAATGTTTGTTTTGCGTCATCATATAATGCTTGCGCTGATTTATTTGGTACGCGTTCGATATCTTCTTGTTCTGGTGCGGACGAACATGCCGCTAATCCTAAAAATGAGGCGCTTACTACGATAGCAAAGGCGCGCTTCCCTAAGTTCATTATCATTTTATTTTACTACCTTTGTTGTCTTCGGCTAGGCCAAGTGGGCAAAACCGAGTAAACTATGCAATTATGCGATTCTAACCCAGTCGAGCAAAGCTTGCACTGGTAATTTAGGTAAAGTTACAGATGTCAGAGCAAATTTCTCTTCAAGCTGAAGTCCCTACTGAGCTAGGTGGTAAACGTCTAGACCAAATTTTGGCGCAATTGTTCCCCGATTTTTCACGTTCAAGAATAAAAACGTGGATTTTGGATGATAAAATCACCGTTGATGGTGAAGTATTTAATACGCCTAGAGAAAAGTTACTAGGTGGTGAAGTGGTGGCTATTGAAACGCTTATTGAAGCACCTCGTGAATATGAGGCACAAGATATCCCGTTAAATATTGTTTATGAAGACGATGATATTTTAGTGATCAATAAATCGATGGGCTTAGTTGTGCATCCTGGCGCGGGCAACCCTGATGGGACTGTATTAAATGCATTACTGCATCATCACCCTGATATTATTAATGTGCCTCGTGCAGGTATTGTGCATCGTCTAGATAAAGATACGACAGGCTTGATGGTGGTAGCAAAAACGATTCAAGCACAAACTCATTTGGTAAAGAACTTACAGGCACGTGAAAACTTTACGCGTGAATATGAAGCTTTATGTAATGGCACAATGACCGCGGGTGGCATGGTTGAAAAGCCGATAGGTCGTCATGCAACTAAGCGTACACATATGGCTATTCATGAAATGGGCAAGCCTGCAATCACGCATTACCGTGTTGCTGAGAAGTTTAGAGCGCACACGCGTTTACGTTTACGATTAGAAACGGGTCGTACTCACCAAATTCGTGTTCACATGGCGCATTTAAATCACCCTCTCATTGGCGATCAACTTTACGGTGGCCGACCACGCCCACCACGTAATGCGACACCTGAGTTATTTGCTCAACTAAGAGACTTCAAACGCCAAGCACTGCATGCGATTAAATTGAGTATCGCGCATCCGATCACTGGTGAAATAATGACATGGGAAGCGCCTATTCCTGATGACATGCAAATAGTCACTGAAGCATTGCGTGCTGATACGAAAGAAAACCCCGATTTGGCGCTGTAGCTTTTGTTGTGATCCTCCCTAGTTGGCCAGTTCAAGATAAAGTCGGTGCATTATCAACCACACGTTGTGATGGTGCATCGACGGGCCCTTTCTCAAGCTTTAACTTAGGTTATCATGTGGGTGATGACCGCGATGCTGTTATAAAAAATCATCAAAACCTGAGCGATTACTTGCCAGCTAGAGCCATTTGGCTTGAACAAATACACGGCGATCGTGTACTTGTTGTAAATGAAAAAAAGCCGATTATGCCATGGCCTCAAGCGGATGCTTTGTATACTAATATACGGTTGCAACCGCTTGCTATTATGACTGCTGATTGTTTACCCATATTAATAGCGAGCAAATGCGGTGGAGAAGTTGCTGCCGTGCATGGCGGGTGGCGACCTTTGGCTGCTGGTATATTGGCGAATACGCTAGCGAAGTTTCATTGTAAACCGAGTGATATTTTTGCTTGGTTGGGTCCTGCAATCGGCCCTAATGCGTTTGAGGTTGGCCCTGAAGTTGTTACGCAATTTTGTGATTTAGATAGCGCACATCGTAGCGACTTTGTTGAACAAAATACGGGTAAATATTTGGCCGATATATTCGCTATTGCGACTCGTCAGTTAGCCGAATTAGGCGTGATTAAGGTGTATACTGATAAACTATGTACTGTTTCTGATCCTCAACATTTTTTCTCTTATCGACGTGATGGTCAAACAGGTCGTATGGCCAGTGTGATCTGGCGCAATTAATCCAAAGAGTTTTCAGTTTTTTGACTTGAAGATTTCACAAATCATACCCATTTAATAACAAGTTATAGTTATAAATAGGTATATACCTTATGCGTTTGGACCGATTTACCAGTAAATTTCAAGCAGCACTTTCTGATGCCCAATCATTAGCTTTGGGCCGAGACCATCAATTTATTGAACCAGTGCATTTAATGTATGCTTTGTTGCAGCAAACAGGCTCAAGTGTACGCGCACTGCTAGCGCAAGCTGGGATTAGTGCTGATGAGCTGAATACTAAGTTATCTCAAGCCATTGAGAAAGTATTTAAAGTTGAAGGCATTGGTGGAGACGTTCAGTTATCACATAATTTAATTGGTTTGATCAACTTATGTGATAAGTACGCACAAAAGCGTAAAGATAAATATATTTCAAGCGAACTATTTGTTTTTTCAGCGTGCGAAGACAAAGCTGACTTAGGCGAGATTTTCAAGGCACTGAATATTACTCAACCTAAAATCGAGGCGGCGATAAAAGCCATTCGAGGTGGTCAAAAGGTTGATAATCCAAATGCAGAAGAAACACGTCAAGCGCTTGAAAAGTACACTGTTGACTTAACTGAGCGTGCCGAGCAAGGGAAGTTAGATCCCGTCATCGGCAGAGACGATGAGATTCGTCGTACGATTCAGGTTTTACAACGAAGAACTAAAAATAACCCCGTTTTAATTGGTGAGCCAGGGGTCGGTAAAACAGCCATTGTTGAAGGGCTGGCACAACGAATTATCAATGGCGAGGTCCCTGAAGGATTGAAGAATAAACGTGTTCTTTCGCTTGACCTAGGAGCATTGGTAGCTGGGGCAAAGTACCGAGGTGAGTTTGAAGAACGTTTGAAATCTGTTCTAAACGAGCTATCCAAGGAAGAAGGCCAAGTTATTTTATTTATTGATGAAATACATACGATGGTTGGCGCTGGAAAAACAGACGGCGCAATGGATGCAGGCAATATGCTAAAACCCGCTTTGGCGCGTGGAGAACTGCACTGTGTGGGAGCAACCACACTTGATGAATATCGACAATATATTGAAAAAGATGCCGCATTGGAGCGCCGTTTTCAGAAAGTATTTGTCAGTGAGCCAAATGTGGAAGACACCATCGCAATATTGCGAGGGTTAAAAGAGCGGTACGAGTTACATCATTCTGTTGATATCACCGACCCAGCAATTGTTGCAGCGGCCAACTTGTCACATCGTTATATTTCTGATCGCCAATTGCCAGATAAAGCAATTGATTTGATTGATGAGGCTGGGAGCTCTATACGCCTACAAATTGACTCAAAGCCTGAACAGTTGGATAAGTTGGAGCGTCGGATCATTCAGCTCAAACTCGAAGATAATGCATTGGCTAAAGAAAAAGATGAAGCGAGCCAAAAGCGTCGTTCGCAGATGCAAGCATTAATATCTGAATTGGAAGGGGAGTATCGAGAATTAGATGAAGTTTGGAATGCTGAAAAGGCATCATTGCAGGGTACACAAGTCATCAAGGCTGAGTTGGAACAAAGCCGCTTAGATTTAGAAGTTGCCAGACGGGCAAGTGACTTGCAGCGCATGTCAGAATTGCAATACGGCCGAATCCCCGAATTAGAACGCAAACTTGACTTAGCATCACAAGCGGAAATGCAAGAAATGAACTTGCTTAAAAATCAAGTCGGTGAAGATGAAATCGCAGAAATATTATCGCGTTGGACAGGGATCCCCGTGGCAAAAATGCTACAAGGTGAACGAGAAAAACTACTCGCAATGGAAGATGAGTTACACGACAAAGTAATTGGTCAAGATGAAGCCGTTCATGCGGTCTCCAATGCGATTCGTCGCTCTAGGGCTGGATTGGCCGATCCTAATCGACCTATTGGTTCATTTTTATTTTTAGGACCAACAGGCGTTGGTAAAACGGAGCTGACCAAAGCATTGGCACACTTTATGTTCGATACTGAAGATGCCATGGTCCGAATAGATATGTCAGAATTCATGGAGAAGCACTCGGTGGCACGACTCGTCGGAGCGCCTCCTGGGTACGTAGGGTATGAAGAAGGCGGATATTTAACTGAGGCGGTAAGACGTCGTCCATATTCAGTTGTATTGCTCGATGAAGTTGAAAAAGCACATCCAGACGTATTTAATATATTGCTGCAAGTATTAGACGATGGACGATTGACTGACGGCCAAGGTCGTACGGTGGATTTTAAGAATACCGTGATCATCATGACCTCAAATTTAGGCTCAGATATTGTTCAGGAGCAAGCAAGTAACAATGATTATGTAGGTCTAAAAAAACGGGTCATGAATGAACTAGCAACGCAATTTAGACCTGAATTTATTAATAGAATCGACGAAACGGTGGTGTTTCATCCATTGATCACAGAGCACATAAAGAAAATAGCGTCGATACAGCTCACTAAACTGACTGCAAGGTTACATGAAAAAGGTTTCCAGTTTGATTTGACCAAAGATGCTTTGGAAAAAATTGCCCAAAGTGGCTTCGATCCCGTATTTGGCGCTCGTCCTTTAAAACGGGCTATTCAACAGTATATTGAAAATCCATTAGCACAAAGGTTGTTATCTGGTGAGTTTGTCAGTGGCGATAGTATTGTGGTTGATGTTCAAGATGAAGAAATTGTTTTTCTAAAATAAGTAACTCTAGGTTTTCTCTAACGTGTTGAGTGGCGTAATAATATAATGTTATTACGCCGCTTGTGATGTAGAAAGTTGTTATGTCTTTATACCTTAAATGTGAGGAGCATACCATTGACCTTCTCTGCGCTATTGACCAGCTTTGCGGCATCTTCAGCGACTTTATAGCTTAACTGTAAATTCTCTTCACCATGATTGCTGATGGTATTAATATTGGTATTAATGTCAGTACTCACAGCTTGTTGTTGCTCAGCCGCCGCGGAAATCTCGAGCGCAGAATTGGCAATGTCAGTTATTTGGTTATAAATAGTTTCCAGCGCTTCTTGGCTTGCTTGGCTCGCTTGTACACAGTTGTCAGCTCGGTCTTTGGTCGACTGCATGACTTTTGACCAGTTGTGTAATGTATCTTGGATTTCTTTAATCGAGTTATAAATATGGCTGGTAGCATTTTGTGTACGTGATGAAAGTGCGCGTACTTCATCTGCGACAACAGCAAATCCTCGGCCATGTTCGCCTGCGCGTGCGGCTTCAATGGCTGCATTTAATGCGAGTAAATTTGTTTGTTCAGCAATTCCTTCGATTTCGGTCATGACTTGGCCAATTTTATCAGCTTCATTTGCGAGTGTAGTTGCTGTTTGCGCTGCTTCATCAACTTGGTTGGCCAAAGAGCTAACCATACTGGCATTATCAGTCATGGTCGCTTTGATATCATTGCAATGTGCTTGAGTTGTATCGACCTTTGTGGCAGTTTCACTGGTGCTATGAGATATTTCGCCAATTGTTACACTCATTTGAGACATCGCGGTGGCCATAGAGCTCAACCGTTGGCTTTGTGCTTTTATTCCTTGTTCGGTATGACTGGATTTTTCATCTAAGCTGGTGGCAATACCCTTAAAGGTAATGGTGGAATCTTGCATTCGACCCAGCACAGTGCGTAACTTGGCCTGCAGCATACCTTGGTTGTATTTTGCAATGCTAAAAGGGGCATGCCCATCGTAAATATACCGAGAGACGGAATCAAACTCAGCACGCTGTTTGGCCAATTGGGCGGGTGTAACTATAAGCTCATC
Source organism: Pseudoalteromonas sp. MMG013 (assembly GCF_018100885.1). Lineage (NCBI taxonomy): Bacteria > Pseudomonadati > Pseudomonadota > Gammaproteobacteria > Alteromonadales > Pseudoalteromonadaceae > Pseudoalteromonas > Pseudoalteromonas sp. MMG013. The sequence continues at coordinate 184,312 of NZ_JAGJEE010000006.1, forward strand.
GTAGTTTATAAAGAGCAATGATAAGAGTAATACACTGGTAATGATTGCGCTAAGCCACCCTGCTTGTAAGGTAAGCAAAATAAGGCTCGATAAAATCGCAAATATACTGATAGTTTGTCGTACTCCGATGTTTTCACGCCAATGCCATACCTGTTTACCCGCATTGATGGCCGTGTATAAGCGTTGTGCCCGTTGCTTTAATTGTTCAGAAGGTTTGACGCGCACAGATTGGTAGCCGACCAATTGGCCTCGTTCAAAAATCGGAGTGACAAAAGCATCGACCCAATAATAGCGACCATCTTTACAACGATTTTTTACGACTCCCCGCCATGAGTGCCCCTCTTTGAGTTTTTCCCACAGTTCTTTAAATGCTGCTTTGGGCATATCAGGGTGGCGCACTATGTTGTGATTTTTCCCTACGAGTTCATCCTCAGAAAACCCAGAAATAGCGCAAAAAGCTTCATTTGCGTACGTTGTTACGCCTCTTAAATCTGTTGTTGATACGAGTTGCTGAGAGTCGTCAAATGTGACCTCTTCATTCGTGATTGATTGCCCTCGACGCATGTTTTTCTCCATAGGGAATACACAGAAATTATGTTAGATTATAGCCAGTTATAACAATAGGTAAAAGTTAGGAATAACAATGAATGAGACAACCCAAACCTATGGCGTATACCAATTTGGTAACGCAGATGCTTTAACCAATATTTCACAGACTCTATCACATCTTGATGCGGAAGATGTTCGAATTAAGGTGATCAGCAGCAGTGTTAATCCAATTGACGTAAAAACGCGAATGGGATTAGGCTTTGTGGCTAAAAATAAAGCACCTGAGGCGTTCATGGCTTTAGGGTATGATGTATTTGGTGTGGTTGAGAGCGTTGGTAAAAATGTCTCTGACGTTCAGGTTGGCCAGCACATTATTGCTATGGCAGGGTTTGCTCATTCGCCTGGGTGTTATTCGACTCATGTTCATGCCAATCAAAGTGAGTTAATTGTTGTTGGTGCGCAAGAAAACCCACGGATTGCCGGTCTATGTTTGGCAGGTTTGACTGCGTGGCAGGCATTACAGAAACTTATGCATCATAAAGACAAGCCATTGTTTATTAATGCGTCAACGGGTGGGGTAGGCCATTTAGCGATTCAAATTGCGAAAATGCTAGACTTTGATGTTGTGGCGCTGAGCGCTCGTGCTTCTCATCAGTTATTACAGGCGCTTGATGTCCGTGTTATGAGTTACGACACGTTTTATGACAGTGCGCAGCATAACTGTTCCTTGCTCGATTTAGTCGGCGGCGAATGTGGTTTGCAATTACTAGAGCATATAAAGAAGGGCAATTCAGTTGTAACGGTACCTACTTTGTCAAAGGATGTGATGTGCACTAAAGCAGAGAGTCTTGGTATTAACGCAAGTGGTCTTGTTGTTAGCGCTAATAGAGCAGACTTAAAAGCGCTATATAGTGCATATCAAACTGGAGAGATTCGAGTTCATGAAGATAAAACATTTTGTTTAGACGATATATCTGGGGCCCATAGTTATATGGAGCAAGGTAACTATTGCGGAAAAATTATAATTACCGCTTGAGTATTTACACAATTGACCCCATTGAGATGACATTGCCCGTATTGGCTTGAGGATACTTTTTTGATTACTACAGAACTTAAAACACGATTAGACACTTTATCTCAGCCTAAGCATAAGCATGCAATTAAAGGCATAAAACGAGGCATTGAGCGCGAGGCGCTAAGAATTAAAGAAAGTGGCAAAATAGCTCAAACTTCGCATCCAGAGGGGGCGGGTCACCCGCTAACGCATAATCGTATTACGACAGATTTCTCTGAGTCATTACTCGAGTTTATTACACCTGCTGGCGAAAATGCAGAAGAGACGTTGGCACAACTTCGCGACTTGCAAAAGTTCACTTTAGAGCATATGGGCGATGAACTGTTGTGGCCGATGAGTATGCCGTGTTTTATTAACGATGAAAATGACATAGCCTTGGCGCAATTCGGCAACTCTAATATTGGCCGTATGAAAACACTGTATCGCGAAGGGTTAAAAAATCGCTACGGTAGCATGATGCAAGCCATTGCCGGTGTGCATTTTAATATGTCGTTTCCAGACTCATTATGGCAAAGCTTACAAGAGCTCCATGATGACAAGCAGCCGAAACAAGCATTTATTTCGGAACAGTACCTTGGTTTGATCCGCAACTTTAAGCGAGAAATGTGGTTGGTGAGCTATTTATTTGGTGCATCACCTTCTTTGTGTAGTTCTTTCTTACAAGGTAATGACAGTGTTTTACCATTTGAAAAAATTGGTAACGGTACGTTATATCTTGAACATGGCACGGCATTGCGTCTTGGCGATCTGGGTTATACCAACAGTGCTCAGTCATCATTGAAAGTGACGTATAACAATTTAGATGAGTATATTGCAGGTTTGCGTTCCGCAATTCATTGTCACTCAGACTTATACGGTGAGTTAACTGATTACAAAAGTGATAACCCAAAACAGTTAAATAAAAATATTTTGCAAATAGAGAATGAATTTTACTCACCTGTTAGGCCAAAGCGCAACAGCAAAAGTGGCGAAACACCTTCTCAAGCATTAGCAAAAGGCGGAATTGAGTACATTGAGATCAGAGCGCTTGATGTTAACCCTTTTGCTGATACCGGTATTGATATTGAGCAGATCCGATTTTTAGATGTATTTTTGACGTATTGCTTATTGAAAGCATCACCAGAAATGGATTGGGATGAACAGCAACTAACGCAGGTCAATTTACAAAATGTGGTGAATCAAGGTAGAAACCCTGATTTAGCGTTGAGGCAAGCATCGCACACAGTGAACATTACTAAATGGGCGATGCAAATATTTACGGATCTTGCGGCGGTTGCAAAATACATGGACAGCGCGTGTGATACGTTAGATTACTCTAATACAATTGCAAAGTTGAGTGCTTGGGTGACAGATAGTTCGCTTACGTATTCAGGTAGATTAATTGGGCTATTGAAAAGTGAACAACAGGATGCTGGTGTGATGGCGCTGTCGCTTGCACACACATATAAAGCAGCGTCAAAGCAGCAGCCATATAGTGTTTATAACGAACAAACACTGCTCAATGAGGCCGCTAAATCTAAAGAAAAAGAGCAAGCAGTCAGCAACGATGACCAGTTGTCTTTTAGCGCTTTTTTAGATGATTATTTTGCTAAAGCGTAGGCAAAAAAAAGCGTAGCTCAAAGGGCTACGCAAATATAAATCAGGGATGAAACAATGCTAAACTTCTGCATTCACAAGGTATGACTCAGCCCTTTCAAAAAAGTTCCAAATTAAAATAAATTTATTTATTTTTCGCATAGCCTAGTATTTATTATCGGCAATTATTGTGAAATCAGCTTTAATGTATTTTTTCTACTATCGTTTTACCATGAGATAAACCTCCACCGCCAGAGTAATTGAGCTTGGCGGATACTTTTCTAGATTCAACTTTGTATTTAACTCGCTGAACGCTAGAAAAATGACTGACTTTGCCATAGCGGTTATTGCCGTCGAAATTATAAAGGGTGTATTCTGACAAAACTGGTTCATAATCGTCTCTGATATCTGGCACAGTCACTCTGTATGCAGCGTTACCAGATATAGCAATGCGCTCCTGCAGTGCTTGCCAAGTTCTATTTTCCGGCAAGCTAATAGATGCGGTTTGTATGATAATACCATTAGAGTGTGTTGACTGGTTGTCGTAGTTACCAAGGCGGCCAATCGCCACTAACTTGTCTGTTAACTGGGTGTTTTTGAGTACCGCATTGTGTTGCCACTAACCGTGGGCTGTCCTGCCATTGGTCGTGATAGAACCTCCGTTTTCAGCATTTATAATCGCGTAATATCGTTCATTGCTTTAATAAGTATTGCCGATAGATAAATCGTTTAAAACGACTCCATATGACTCATTTTCCGTTGATCCCTTTATTAGAACCCGTGATATCAAGTTGTGTTTAATGAGAGCGATATGAGACTAAGGGTATATCAATGGCGACGCCTTGCGGTTGCGAATTGGTTTGCTACAAGGTTATGTGATTCAACACTTTAAGCCCCTGTGATTAAACTGATATTAGAAGAGGTCACTCGTTTTGAGAGATCTCGTTTTTCACCGGTTACTTTAATTCTAGCGTGATGTGAACCACCGACCTCACTGAAGTCGAGGGTGCTTTCAATATTAAATGTACCAGCAGGAATATATACACTCTTATTATTTTGTATTGCAAAGTTAATCGCTGATTGTATTGCATGACTGTCGTCAATGTTGTCATTTGTAATAGCACTAAAAGGTGCGTCAGTAATCGATATAGTGCTGGTGTCAACGGCGAGTGCATTAAGCGAGGTGATACCTAATGCAAATAAGACTATGCTTTTTTCATCTCTATTCCTTTAATGTAATACGATGTATTTTTCAAGAATATTTTGCCTGCTTTTTCAGGTACAATCAATTGATAGGCCCAGAACTATTGACTAGAGAAAAGGGTATTGATTGTGTTTGATGTAGTGTATTTTATGTAGATAAATGATGCTGAGTTTAATATTGGAAGTAAGGTGGAGAAAAACGTAGGGGCAAAAAAAACGCAGCTATAGAAGCTGCGTAAATTGAAATTCAGGGATGAAACAATGCTAAATAACTGCATTCATAAGTTATGACTCACCAAAATCGCAAAAGTTCAATAGGTTTAAAAAAAGATGACAAAAAAACGATTATTTATACCTTTGCTGTTTATATTGGGTGGGTGCGCAACGGCACCACCAAAGCAACCTGATGATTTATGTAAGATTTTTCAGGAAAAAGAAGATTGGTATTATGATGCCAGAGACGCACAAGAAAAGTGGGGAGCCCCAAAGCATGTGTTGATGGCAATGATGTATCAGGAAAGCTCATTTAAACATGATGCGGCTCCGCCAATGGAATACTTTTTATGGATCATTCCAACGGGCAGGGCGAGCTCTGCATATGGTTACTCGCAAGCTAAAACAATGACCTGGGCAGATTATATTCGTGAGTCAGGTAATTCAGGTGCAGACCGAGATGATTTCGAAGATGCCATAGATTTTATGGCATGGTTTGTTTATAAAACCCATAAAGTAAATGGTATTTCTAAGTGGGATGCTTACGCACAATATTTAAATTATCACGATGGTTGGGGCGGCTACAAGCGCGGTACTTATCGTAAGAAAAAATGGTTGATGGCAGTGGCGAATAAAGTGAAACATCGTGCGAGTCGCTATGGCGCACAACTGAAACGCTGTGAAGCAGATTTAGATAAGAACTGGTTTGAGCGTTTATTCTTTTAAAAACAGCTTATAAAAACGTAATGTTAAAGCACCAAATTGATAGTTTGGTGCTTTATTTTTGTATGCTTATTTTGTTGCTGTTCGTTGTTGTGGAAATACTTTGACTTGCTTAATCATGTTTTCTTTAATTTCAATAATTTCAATTGGGTAGCCTGCAATGCGCATTCCGAGCTGTGTTTGCGGAATATCTTCTAAATATTCTACAATTAAGCCGCTGAGTGTTTTTGGCCCTTCAGTTGGCAACTCCCAAGTCATTTCTTTATTAATATCGCGAATATTAGCGGCACCATCAACCAGTACTGAACCGTCGCTTTGTACGTCTACTTCGTCACTTGTCGCGCGTGTCTGCGTGGTTGTAAAGTCACCAACAACTTCTTCAAGAATATCCTCTAGTGTGACCAACCCTTGAATATCACCATACTCATCAACAACTAAGCCAATTCGCTCTTTGCTTTGTTGAAATTTTAGTAACTGCGTATTTAATGAGGTGTTCTCAGGAATATAGTAAATTTCTCTAACGGCACGTAACAATGAAGGCTTATCGAATTGCTCTTTAGTAAGTAGCCTCAGCGCATCTCTGGAGTGAATAAAGCCAACAGCATCGTCGATTTGGTCACGATAAAGCAGTACACGGGTGTGTTGTGCATTGGTGAGTTGCTTAGAGATGTCTTTCCAATCGTCATTTATGTCTATTGCGTTAATTTCATTACGCGGGATCATTATATCCTCAACGGTAACTTGCTCTAAGTCAAGAATGGATGTGAGCATATTTTGGTGATTTGAAGGCAGCAACGCACTTGACTCATTCACCACAGTTTTAAGCTCTTCTTTACTTAGACTATGCGCTTCTATTTGCTGATTTGAGATGCCAAAAATACGTAACATCCCATTAGTTATCCAGTTTACCGCAATAACAAAAGGGAAAAGAACTTTAAGTAAACCCTTAAGAATTATTGAACTGGGAAAAGCGACCTTTTCTGGGTACAGTGCGGCCAATGTTTTTGGCGTTACTTCAGCGAAAATGAGCACCACGAGTGTTAAGACAAATGTGGCAATGGCTATACCCATATCACCATACAGACGAATACCGATGATTGTGGCAACTTGCGCAGCCGCAATATTAACAAGGTTATTACCGATAAGGATCAGGCCGATGAGCCTATCAGGTCGACGTAGTAACTTACTAACACGTTTCGCTGCTTTGTGATTTTGTTTTTCGAGATGGCGTAACCGAATACGGTTAATTGACATGATCCCTGTTTCAGAGCTTGAAAAGTAGCCCGAGATCAAAATAAGCAAACCCAATATTATAAATAGGGTGCTTGTAGATATGTCGTCCAACAGAGGAGTCCTTTTTTTCTTACGAAAGCGTATTAAGCGTTAGCTTGGATTGTTAGTCAAGTTAAAACTTACCAAGTATCACTTCTTGAATGAATCTGCTGCCGAAATAGGCAAGAGTAACCAGCCCTGAAGCGCTGATAATAGTGAACACGATGGGTTTCCCGCGCCAACCCAAATAGTGATGACCAATTGTAACGGCTGTAAATATCGCCCATGAGAGCAGTGACAATACGGTTTTATGTATAAATTCCTTTGCAAACATCCCTTCAAGAAATATAAAACCAGACAATAAAGCCAAAGTAAGTAGCGCAGTACCAACTGTAAGTAATTGATATAATTGACGTTCAACCTGCATAAGAGGCGGCAGGTGACTATGCATGATAGCTAAGTCTTTTTGTTTTAAACGTTTATCAATAAAGAAGAACTGAATGGCGTATAAAGTAGCAATAATAAGCACACAATACGCTAATAACGATAAAGAGATATGTGTGACAAGTCCAATATCGACATTAATTGATTGCATAACAATATGATGAGGTATAAACAAACTGGCTGTTAATAGAAGCGCAGCAAACCCATAGACAACAGGCAGTAACAAGGTTGCCGGGAACTTAAGCGACACAGTGGTAACACTAACAACAATGACCCAGCATGTCAGTAATGCGACGTTGACGGTGCTTAAATCTTGCCCTTCAATGGTAAACACAGAATTCACTAAAACAAGCATATGTGTCAGTATCGCGAGCGTACTGAGTATGATTGTCAATTTATGGCTAGGCCCTTCTTTATGAAAGAGGCGAGATAGCACATGCCCAGTGGCAAGCACATAAAAAACGCTGGCAATAAGAGACAAGCTAACAATCAACATATGATTAAGGCCTAATAATTAATTTTCTTTGATAGGCTATTGTATTTTAAGCCTAGCCGCTTGCATAGAGTTTCTAAAAAGAATCTTTGTCTGCACTTGAATACTGTATTAGTTAAGTGCATATCAGTATAATGCACAGCAATTACGATATATTGGAACCTATACATGTTTGAAAACCTCCAAGAACGCTTAGGTAAAACGTTAAAAAATATCAGTGGCAGAGGCCGCCTTACTGAAGAAAATATAAAAGATACGCTACGAGAAGTGCGTATGGCATTGCTTGAAGCCGATGTTGCTCTGCCCGTTGTTAGAGAGTTTGTTAAACAAGTAAAAGAACGTGCGGTGGGTGTTGAAGTCACAAAAAGTTTAAGCCCAGGCCAAGTCTTTATCAAAATTGTGCGTGAAGAACTAGAAAGCGCGATGGGTGAAGCAAATGAAGAGCTTAATTTAGCGGCTCAGCCTCCAGCGGTCGTAATGATGGCTGGTTTGCAAGGTGCGGGTAAAACAACCAGTGTAGCTAAGCTTGCTAAATTCTTAAAAGAACGTAAAAAGAAATCAGTATTAGTGGTGAGTGCGGATGTATATCGTCCAGCAGCGATAAAACAGCTAGAGACATTGGCAACTGAAGTGGATGTTGAGTTTTTCCCCAGTGATATTTCGCAAAAGCCAGTAGATATTGCAAACAATGCGATAAGCCATGCGAAGAAGAAGTTTATAGATGTTGTGTTAGTTGATACAGCAGGTCGTTTGCATGTTGATACCGACATGATGGGTGAAATTAAAGACCTTCATAATGCAATTACACCAGTAGAAACTTTATTTGTTGTCGATGCGATGACAGGTCAAGATGCGGCAAATACTGCGAAAGCCTTTGGTGAGGCATTACCGCTTACAGGTGTTATTCTGACAAAAACCGACGGTGATGCCCGAGGTGGTGCTGCATTATCTATCCGTCATATTACGGGTAAACCTATTAAGTTTATGGGAGTAGGGGAGAAAACGGATGCACTAGAGCCGTTCCACCCTGACCGTATTGCATCTCGTATTTTGGGGATGGGTGATGTTTTATCACTTATCGAAGAAGTCGAGATGAAAGTTGATAAAGATAAAGCTGCAAAAGTGGCTGAGAAAGTATTTAAAGGCGATGGCTTTACACTGGAAGACTTTGCAGAGCAGCTAAAGCAAATGAAAAACATGGGCGGCATGATGTCGATGTTAGAGAAACTGCCTGGTATGAATAATTTACCAGATGCTGTTAAAGGGCAGGTAGGGGACAAAACGTTCTTACAAATGGAGGCAATTATTAGCTCTATGACGCCTAAAGAGCGAGCTCGTCCAGATATTATTAAAGGTTCACGCAAAAAACGTATAGCTGCAGGTTCAGGCACGCAAGTGCAAGACATTAATAAATTGCTTAAGCAGTTTACCCAAATGCAAAAAATGATGAAAAAAATGAAGGGTAAAGGTGGCATGATGAAAATGATGCGCAACATGAAAGGGATGATGCCGCCGGGAATGATGGGCGGTGGTGGTCCTAAGTTCTAGAGCAAAATATCGCTATTTCTTTGATGAAAATAAAAAAGAGGCAACAGCCTCTTTTTTATTGATTACAAAAGCAGCACCATGTTATGGTTGTTTTTTATCCCCCAGATCAGCATTTAATCTACCTAAGTGTCATTTATCCGCACTTCTTACTTGCATTGTGGCTAAAAACTCGTACAATTCCCCAGCTTCCTATTGTGGGAAGTAAATCTTATTAATGAAAACAGTCAATCTATTCAGAGGACGGTATGGTAACTATTCGTTTGCAACGTGGTGGCGCTAAAAAGCGTCCTTTCTATCAAATTGTGGTTGCGGATAGCCGTTTCTCGCGTGACGGTCGTTTCATCGAGAAAGTAGGTTTCTTTAACCCTATTGCTCAAGGTCAAGAAGAGAAAGTTCGTTTAGACTTAGCCCGTGTTGAACACTGGGTTGGTCAGGGCGCATCTCTAACAGATCGCGTAGCTAAGTTAGTTAAAGACGCTCGTAAAGCGGCTTAATAGGCGTAAGTGTAACCATGAGTCAAGAAAACACCACGATTATTGTAGTAGGTAAGCTTGGTGCTCCTTACGGAATTAAGGGCTGGCTTAAGGTACATTCATTTACTGATGATCCCCAAGGGATCTTCGATTTCAGCCCATGGTTAATAGGGCAACAAGGTAAATGGCAAACCCTTGAAGTGAGCGACTGGCGTCGTCACAACAAGGGCTTTATCGCCAAGTTTGCGCAAGTAAACGACCGAGACGAAGCAATGGCGTATACCAATGCGGAAATTTCAGTTGATTCAGCGCAATTGCCGGAACTTCCTTCTGGGGAGTTTTATTGGCGAGATCTCATTGGCATGTCGGTTGTAACTGATAAAGGTTATGATTTAGGCACCGTTGATGACTTGATGGAGACAGGCTCAAATGACGTTTTGGTTGTGAAAGCAAACAAAAAAGATGCATTTGGTCAATCGGAGCGTTTAATTCCTTTTCTAACTGATTCAGTTATTAAAGAAGTCAAACATGAAGAGAAAAAAATTACTGTTGATTGGGATCCAGGCTTTTAAATGAGTCAGCAAAATCCACTATGGGTAGGAGTGATTTCACTTTTTCCAGAAATGTTTGATGCGATAACCCAACAAGGCGTTACAGGACGTGCAGTTAAAAACGGTTTAATCGATTTTAACTGTTGGAATCCACGAGATTATGCAATAGATAAGCATAGAACCGTAGATGATAGACCTTATGGTGGCGGCCCTGGTATGTTGATGATGGTTCAACCATTACAACAGGCTATTTTAGCTGCAAAATCTGCGGCTGGAGAAGGCGCTAAAGTAATTTATATGTCCCCTCAAGGGCGAAAACTAGATCAACAAGGTGCTGCTCAGTTAGCGGCATCTGAAAAATTGATTTTAGTAGCTGGTCGGTATGAAGGTATAGATGAACGGATCATTGAATCTCTTGTAGATGAAGAATGGTCTATTGGTGATTTTATTCTCAGCGGTGGTGAACTACCCGCCATGACACTTATTGACGCAGTCGCGCGATTAGTGCCTGGTGTATTAGGGCACAACCAGTCAGCTGAGCAAGACTCCTTTTCGGATGGCTTGTTAGATTGCCCTCACTATACTCGGCCAGAAACATTGGACGACAAACAGGTGCCTGCTGTATTGCTCAGTGGAAACCACCAGGCAATTGCGAAATGGCGCTTAAAGCAGTCATTAGGAAGAACCTGGCTACGACGTCCAGACTTGTTGCGTAACCTAGCTCTGACTGAGGAGCAAGCGGCACTACTCGCTGAATTTCAGCATGAGTACCAAGAAGCTTGTGGCTAGAAGACAGTTACACCTAGGAATGTGAGAAATATAATGGCAAAAGTAAACCAAAATATTATTAAAGCGCTTGAAGAAGAGCAGCTTAAAAAAGACGTACCAGTATTCGGTGCTGGTGATACAGTAGTTGTACAGGTACGTGTAAAAGAAGGTAACAAAGAGCGTCTACAGGCTTTTGAAGGTGTTGTAATCGCTAAGCGTAATCGCGGTCTACATTCAGCTTTCACTGTTCGTAAGATCTCGAACGGTGAAGGTGTTGAGCGTGTATTCCAAACGCACAGCCCTCTTATCGATAGCGTTACAGTTAAGCGTCGCGGTGCAGTTCGTCGTGCTAAGCTTTACTACCTACGTGAGCGTTCAGGTAAATCAGCACGTATTAAAGAAAAACTTAATTAATACGCGCGTTTATCACGCTGAAAAAACAGGCCACTCTTTGAGTGGCCTGTTTTGTTTTGTGCGTTATATTTTTATGACGGCTTATTTTATGTCTTTTCTCATGACTTTGTTCCTGATAGACTGTCTGTATTATATATTTTACACTGTAATTTTAAGTTTACACCTATGGATAATGGAATTGATTTACATACATTGAGAGAAGGCATTGATGCCTGTGATACTGAATTAGTGGCATTATTAGCGAAGCGTCGCGCATTGACAGAGCAAGTCGGCATTGTTAAACAACAGACAGGTGCATCTTTACATGCACCTGAACGAGAAGCAGAATTGATCTCTGCAAGGCGACAGCAAGCACAAGAAAGTGGTGTTAATCCTGACTTAATCGAAGATATACTCAGGCGAATGATGCGCGAAGCGTATGAGAATCAACAGAGTAAGCTTGCATGTGCTGCACCTGACCTATCACCCATTGTTATTGTCGGTGGTGAAGGCGCTATGGGCCAACTATTTGCGAAACAGTTTCGCCGTTCTGGCTATGAGGTCCGCATTCTAGATAGACCTCAGCAAGACAACATATCAGAAGTGCTTGAAGGGGCTAAACTGGTATTAATTAGTGTTCCGATTAACGCGCTTGAAGAAGTCGTAGCTGGATTACCTGCATTAGCTGATGATTGCGTATTAGCTGATATAACCTCTATTAAACAAGCCCCTTTGAAGTGTTTGATGAACAAACATAACGGTCCCGTTGTTGGGCTGCATCCAATGTTTGGCCCTGATATTTCTCATTGGGTAAAACAGACCGTTGTTGTATGTGATGGTCGAGTGCCAGAAGCCTATGCTGGGTTTTTAAAGCAATTGGGTGTTTGGGGTTGTCAGTTGGTCAATATTGATGCAAAGAAACATGATCAAGCAATGCAAATAATCCAAGTTATGCGTCACTTAACAACGTTTGTTTATGGTCGGTTTTTAGCAAAACAGTGTCATACGTTGGAAGAGCTAAGAAGCTGTTCTTCCCCAATATATCAACTTGAACTCATGATGGTTGGGCGGTTATTCGCTCAATCTCCTGAGCTTTACTCAGATATAATGCTCGCCCAATACAACGATGTAGAAGGGCTATTAGCGAGTTATCAAGACACTTTTTCCGGAACGTTGGATATGTTGAAAAAAGGTGATAAAGCGGCGCTGATAGATGCATTTGCCGACGCCAAACAGTACTTTTCTAGTTGTGTAACTCAGTTTTTATCGCAAAGTCGTGGCCTATTAAATAAAGCCAACGATTCAAAAGTACTAGATTGACAAATCGAGTTAAAAATAGCGGATTGTCCGCTATTTTTAACCGATAAAATTAAAGGACGTCTACAGCTTGTAAAGATTCACTTTGATAGCACCCTAAAATACGAATAAATTGAGTACACTCTTTGAGTTGTTCTAGTGCTTTTTGCACTTTAGGCTCAGCAGTATTTGCAAGCAAGTCCACATAAAAGACTTCTTCCCACGGATTACCAGGAACCGGCCTGGATTCTAGTTTGACCATATTAATATTGTGAAGCTTAAAAATCATTAATGCGTCAGCCAATGAACCAACTTGCTGTTTTGTTGCCATTATTAAGCTGATTTTTGTTGGGAGCTGTGTTGAAACCTGCAGTGCTTGACGAGCTACAACAATGAAACGACTGTGGTTTTCAGCCTGATTGGCTAAGGCCGTTTTTACAACTTCGAGGCCAACATTTTTACCGGCTTGAGCTGAGGCAATTGCCGCACTGTTTGGCGTTTCTAACGCGCTTTGTATTGCACTGGAAGTTGAGTCACAAGTTTCTTGTTGTAGCTCACCTAAACCTTGCAGGAAGCGACTGCATTGTGCAAATGGCTGGTGATGTGCAAAGATTTTAGTAATATCTTTTAATTCTGTTCCAGGGTTACTTAACAAGCAGTGTTCAACGGTTTGCGTAACTTCACCAACAATGGAGACTTGCGCATGTTGAAGTAAATCGAAAACTTCATTTATACTCCCTGAACTGGTATTTTCAATTGGAAGTAAGCCATAGTCAGCTTTACCTTGTTCAACTTGCTCCGTTATTTTATCGAACGTAGAGCAACCCATTTCTACAATTTTACCCGGCCGACGGCTAAAGTATTTGTGACAGGCTAATTGACTATAAGACCCTTGGCCGCCTAAATATGCGACTCGGTGTGTATCGCCAAGCACTTCTGGGTTTAGGCTTTTTTGCAATAAAGCCTGCTGGTTTAAAACAGAGTCTTCAAGGATGGTTTGAAAAACACTGTTGACATAAAAGGCGTCTAACCCCAGTGATTTACCATAGCTAATTAGTTTTTCTAACAGTGCTTGCTCTCGTTCCTCATCTCGAATAGGTTTGCTGTTCGCAATTTTGTATTCTAATACACTGTGGCTAATACGACGGCGTTTTGCTAGCAGCACCATTAAGTCCGCATCTATTTCATTGATGTCGTGACGAAGTGCATTTAATGTGTTTTCAGTCATAGGTCCTCATTCCCAATGGCAAAAAAAAACCTCCCAGTTGGGAGGCTTAGCTATTTGATTTACTCACAAACAGTTCAGCCTCTTCACCTAAAGAAGCTAAAAAAGAAATATGTAATGTGCGTAATTATGATTTTCATAGTCTTTTTCGAACAATCGAATAACTTAAATTACATACATTATTACCACACTTTAAATTAGTTCGACAAGTTATTATTTTGTGTAATTAGATTTATGGCACATAATTGTTTCAGTGGGGGGTGATACACGCGTGACTTAAGCAACAAGGATCTGTTATATTAATTCGAATCTTTATAGAAAAATTACAATTATGATAAGGGTTTAACCGTGGTCAATCGTAGGCCCCCTTCGAGATTTGGAGCCAACTCCTTAAGTGTTAAACTGTCGATGTTGATTTCGGCGGTGTGTTTGGTTGCGGGGATCTTCGCAGCGGCACTCATGCTGAAATCAGAAGAGAGACAGTTAATTTATGAAGAATACGCAGAGTTAAAGCGAGTTAGTGGTCAGGCGGTTACTCAATTTAGCCAGTATCTTGAATTAAAAACCAGTTTGGCGGAACAAGCAAATGCAGTTGTAGCCAAGCAGCTATTCACAGGGGAAAATTTAACATTAACACCAGCAAAGTTGAATGTTGTTGATCTTGAAGGTGCATTTAGAAGCACTGCAAAAAATGGGTTATCTGCGGCGTATTTATCGTCAAGTGAGTTAAGCACAAAAGACAAGTCCTTGTTTTCCCAGTCAGAATCATTGTGGAACATCATTGCACCACCATTATTACAAGATTTTTTCAATTTTTATTTAGTAACACAGCGAAATTTTGTCCGTATAGCGCCTCCCAATATTTTATTAAATAGCAAACCAAAACAAGCGTTATTTAGCACGCATACATTGCCTCTGTTGAGAGAAGAGTTAAACCCTACTAGGGAAGCGATTTGGTCTCGGGTTCATTTTGACGATGTTTGGAATAAATGGGTTATCAGTATTCTGGTCCCTCTTTATCACAATGATCGCTATTTAGGTTTTACGGGAACAGATCTTGAGTTAGATACTCTGTTGTCGCATTTACCAGCCCCAGATACGAGGCAAGGATTTATAATCTTTGACCAACAAGGCAAGATTATTGCAGCGCCAAACTTTGGCAAACAAAACCAAGGCGCTAAATTGACTAATGAAGAAGCATTGTCAATTCCAGCTTTAAGCAATGTGATTGAGTCAGCCTTGTTGGTTAAGCTGCCTGAGTTTCAAGATGAATTTATTCATGAGAATGAAGATCATATTATTAATATTAAACAATTAAAGCAATTGGATTGGTATATAGGCGTATATAAAAAAAGGGATTCTGCGTTATCGGCGCTGGAAGAATTGAAAGTTAAATTTTTTGGCTTATTTTTGCTGTATGCATTATTTGTCGCACTGTTACTGCATCAAGTGTTATATCAATTAGTATTGGGTCGCATCAATGTGTTAGTTAATGCGGTTGTGGGCTTTGGTCGAGGCCAATGGGATATGCCGTCAATGCCCAGTAGTAAAGATGAGATTGGTCAGTTAAATGCGTCTTTTAATGATATGAGCACAGAGATAAAAAAGTTAGTTAGTGGCCTGAATCAACGTATTACGGAAAAAGAAATAGCAGAAAAAGCCGCAAATAGATTGTCAAAGGCGGTTTCATTTTCTGGTACTGCCGTGGTTATTACGAATGAACATTTTCAAGTGGAATATGTAAATCCCAAGATGTTGGAAATGACAGGCTTTGAAGAAGGTCACTTTTTAGGAAAGTCATTACTGAATATAATCTCAAAAGATATGGCAATATTGGTTGATGATATCGATATTGACCTGCGCAGTCGTAATTACTGGCGTGGTGATACCATGCTTGAAGGGGCAGGACCTAAGCCTATTTGGGTGAGTCTAAGTATTTCTCCAATCAGAGAAGATGGAGGGCAAATCTCTAGTTATGTGGCATCTGCGCAAGATATTTCTTTTGTAAAAGAAAGTCAGAGAAAAATGGAAGAGCTCGCATACTTTGATACATTGACAGGGCTTGCTAACAGAACCTTCTTTAGAATGCAGCTCCGAAAATCAATGGCACTGGCTGAGCGCGGTCACTATGCATTTGCTTTGTTTTATTTTGACCTTGATGAGTTTAAGCGAATTAACGATACGTTAGGTCATGATGCCGGTGATCGGTTATTGGTTGAAGTTGCTGAACGGTTAAAACTGCGGTTAAGATCAGAAGATACTATTGCACGACTTGGTGGCGATGAGTTTGCTGTGCTACTAAGTGGTATCGAGAAACGTGAAAATGCAATGGAAGTGGCACATATTATTCAGCGTACTTTAAATCAGCCAATTAAACTCGGTAATAATGAAGTGATTGTTAGTGCCAGTATTGGTATAACAATGGCGCCTTTTGACAGTCAAGAAGAGGAGCAATTGCTTAAGCATGCTGATTTAGCGATGTATGAAGCAAAAGCCAAAGGACGAAATACCTTCCACTTTTATTCTCAGGAACTGGACGCTGCAGCGAATGAACGACTGTATATTGAAAATGAACTTAGGCAAGCTATTAAATCAAAACAGTTTTCACTATATTATCAGCCTCAAGTTGATTGCAAGACACTGAAAATTGTTGGTTATGAAGCGTTGATCCGTTGGAAACATCCTGATAAAGGCATGATCCCCCCGACGAAATTTATTCCAATTGCTGAAGCTACAGGGCTTATTGTGGAGTTGGGTGCATGGGTGTTGGAAGAAGCCTGTATGTTCTCAATGCGATTGCAGCGTCAAGGGCGCTCGGGAAATATGTCAATCAACCTCTCAGCAAGGCAATTTAAAGATGCGCACTTAATAGCAGAAATATCCGATGTTTTAGAACGAACACAAATGCCACCAAGCCTATTACATGTGGAATTAACCGAAAGTATGTTAATGGGAGATGTAGAAGCGGCAATTGCACAGTTACATCAGATGAAAGATCTGGGTATTGGGTTGTCAATTGATGATTTTGGAACAGGCTACTCTTCTTTGAGTTATTTGAAACGATTCCCAGTCGATAGCTTAAAGGTGGATAGATCGTTTGTTAAAGATATTCCGGATGACTCTAATGACATGGAAATTACGGCGGCTATTATTGCGATGGCGCAAAAACTTAAGTTGCAGGTCGTCGCTGAAGGGGTAGAGACTAAAGAACAAGTTGCATTCTTAAAACGTAATAATTGCTTTATTGTTCAGGGATATTATTACAGTCCTCCATTACCAGAACATGAAATAGAGATATTTAGATCTCAACTACAAGATAAAGCCGGTATTTAACCACCGGCTATTTTTACTTTAAACTTAAGAGACTCAAGAATAAGTTTGAGTTTGTTCCTGTCATCGCCTTGGACTTCAATGATGTTTTCTTTTAGCGCACCACCTTGTCCCATTTTACTTTTTAAGGTCTTAGCCAATTTCTTTAAATCATGGACTTGAGGGTCAACACCAACAACCAGCATGACGCCTTTACCTTTACGGCCTTTGGTCTGCCGTTCAATTCGTATAGCACCATCTTTAAATATTTTTGCTGGTGAATCAACTTGAGGTTCATCTACTGTAATTCGACCAATGTCGGTTGAATATACTAAGCGATTTTCTGACATTTTTACCTAAACCCTATTGTATGTTATGCCTATCTTTGCATTTTAGATATATTATTTGCTGATACCAAGCTTATTTTTATGCTTAGGAGTAAGAGAAACGCAAATAAAAAAATAAATTACATTTGATGACGTTTATTTTTGGCGAAAAAATGTATAAGCGTTATATTTAAGTCAGTGCACGGATAACAAATTCAAACCATATTAGGAGCTTAAGATGAGTTTGAGCAAGAATGCTTCATCGGATGGAAAAACATTGACCATCCAGATCAGGGGAAAGTTCGATTTTAATTTAGTTCAGTCATTTCGACAGGCCTATGCTGAAGTGGGCGAACAAACAGAAAAAGTAGTTATAGACCTGCGTGAAACCGATTATATGGATAGTTCTGCGCTAGGTATGTTACTTAATATGAAAAAAACATTGGGTGATTCTATAGGCAGTATTCACATAAGTAATTGTAGACCCCAGCTTAAAAAAATATTACAAATATCTCGGTTTGATAAGAAGTTTGATATTGATTAATTCATAATGTAAGGCTTAAGTCTGTGCGAATTCTCGTTGTTGATGACCAGCCGCTTAATTGTACTCTGCTTAAAGCGATGCTTGAGCAACAAAGCTATCATGTAGAAGTAGCGAATGATGGATGTCAGGCACTAGAAGTATTACAAAGTACGGACATAGATATCGTGCTGTTGGATGTAATGATGCCGGTTATGGATGGCTTTGAAGCGGCTCCAAAAATAAAACAATTGGCTGGTGATGTTTATTTACCAGTGATTTTTATTACTGCGCTTGAAGACCATGCGAGCTTTGAAAAATGTTTGGCTGTGGGTGGTGATGACTTTATTCATAAACCATTTGACCGAATTATACTGTCGGCAAAAATTAAGGCACATGCTAGAACTCGTAAATTGAGCCAAGAAGCTCACTTGCAAAAGAAACAGCTTGAGTATCATTATAATCAAACCGAACGTGAACATGAGATTGTAGAACACATCTTTAGTAATGCGTTGTCTCAACAAGTAAAGTTTCCCCATCATTGTGATTATCACCTTTCACCGGCTTCAATGTTTAACGGGGATATGTTTTTGATGGCACGCAGCCCAATGGGTGGGTTTTATTGCTTATTAGGTGATTTTACTGGGCATGGACTTGCGGCCGCTGTTGGTGCATTACCCGCCTCTCGTGTTTTTTACACCATGGTGAATAAAGGCATGGCTGTAAATGATATTGCATTTGAGCTGAATAATGTCTTGTATACATTGTTACCTGGCCATATGTTTTGTGCCGCAGCAATTGTTGAACTGAGTGAATCAGGTAAGAGTATTTCAGCTTGGATTGGGGGGTTACCTGACTTATATTTGATTGATCAAGAAGGGGTAGTAATTCGAACTTTAGAAGCGCAACATATGGCGTTGGGTATTTTGGATGAAGAGGAGTTTGAGAGACACTTAATTCACTTAGAAGTTAAGCCAGATCAGCGACTGGTTATGGCTACAGATGGCATCATTGAAACAGAAAGTAAGCAAGGCGATATGTTTGGAGAAGAGTTACTAAAAAGTGCGTTATTAAGCGTACCTATGGTAACAACTGCGGATATTATCGAAAAAGTGCATACATTTTCTGAGCATGGTGAGCAACAAGATGATTTGAGTATTGCGATCATTAACTGCATTGCAAGTGAAGCACTTCGTACTGAGTCAACGACTTACTCTAAGTTGCCTTTTAGCATTTCGATGAGTTTAAATGCAGGTCAAATGAAGGACAGCGATCCTATTCTAGAGTTAGTTGATGTTTTAAGTCAGCTCGAAGGAATTAATGAGCATAGATCAAACATTTTTTTATTACTTTCTGAAGCTTATAACAATTCATTAGATCATGGCGTACTGGGTTTAGACTCTGAGATTAAAAATCAAGATGAAGGTTTTTTCGAATTTTATCAATTACGTGAGCAAGCACTAGTTTGTCTTACGGATGCATTAATTATAATTTCAGCCCGTTATTGTCCTGACTCCCTCAGCTTATTCTTTTCTATATGTGATTCTGGTAATGGTTTTCGCAATCAAGAAAGTAATGATACAGAGTTACATAGAGAGCATGGCCGAGGGCTGAGCTTATTGAATGAAATAGCACAAAGTGTAAGGTATAACCACGCAGGAAATGAGGTTGAAATGGTGTATTCATTGCAATAAATTACACCTGCTTAAAGGAGTAGCTATTTTCCCCTTAATTTGACCTCTTTTTAATACTCGCTGAGTGAGTTACTTTTAAACGTCCCCAATATTTTTAGTACGCTAATTACTAATTTGGTACAGCAATTATTTGCAAATAGGTCGTTTCATGATAATCTCCATTTATACCTTTAGATGTATGGATGGCTAAATGATTTCTAAATACCTTGATCGCGCAAATTTAAATGTGGATGTACTGCAAGTGGAGCAAGCATTAGTAGAACTGGATAATTATCTTGCTGAGTCGGATAATACACACGGCGCAATTTGGTCATTCAGGATCCCCGAATTAGGAGAAGGGGGAGCATGTAGTCTGTTTGGACATTTACAAGATGAACCTTTTGAACTTAGTCAATACATAGAATACTCAGAGAAAAGTAGTATAAGTTTAAGCCAATTACAGACAATTGTTCAATTTATCAAGCAAAGAACACATGTAGATTGGTTCGGGGTTTATCAAAATACGAAGACAGAAGAGGGACTTCAACTCCTAAAATTGGCATATATTGGTGCGCCAAGTCGACCTTTATTTCCAATAAATACGTTATTTTCTCAAACGAGTAATAATGTCCAAGTTGCTATGTCTGGCCATGGTCGGGTGATTAATAACGTTCAGGACTATATTGCAACTGGTGGAGAATATTATACATGTGATCCAAAAGTACAATCTGAAAGTTGTTTACCACTTTATAATGAGAAAATGCAATGCATTGGGATCATTGATGCTGAAGCATTTCGGAATGATTTTTTTACAGCAGAAACTTTAGCTTTACTAATCGCTGTTTGCATTAGAATTCCTCAATATTTACCGTGATGTGAAGACTCGTGTTATAGCTAATTTATGTTACTATAAACACAGTTTTAATCCCCGTTTATTCAGTGCATATAAGCTATTACGCCAATTAGCTATATGCTGATATTACACTAATAAAAGAGATAACCCATGTTCTCAACATTGAAACCATTACCGACAGATCCGATCCTTGGTCTTATGGCTGCATACAAGCAAGATACAAACCCAAATAAAATTGACTTGGGTGTAGGTGTATATAAAGACGAGCAAGGTAATACTCCTGTATTAAAAGCGGTAAAAAAAGCAGAAGCATTTCGATTAGAAAACGAAACAACAAAATCATATATTGGACTTGCTGGAAATTTAGATTTTTGCCAAAAAATGGAATCACTATTGCTTGGTGAACACCGTGCTTTGCTTGCTAATAGAGTACGCACAGCACAAACTCCAGGCGGAACGGGAGCACTGCGCGTAGCAGCGGAGTTTATTAAACGTTGTAATACCAATGCAACCGTATGGGTAACGACACCAACATGGGCCAATCACATCAGCTTGTTTGAAGCTGCTGGGTTAACGGTGAAAGAATACCCTTATTATGATTATGAAAATAAGGGGTTACTGTTTGATGAGATGATCAATACACTGAAGCAGGTGCCTAAAGGTGATGTTGTTTTATTACATGCATGTTGTCATAACCCAAGTGGCATGGATTTAAACGAAGCACAGTGGAAGGTTGTTGCAGAACTTGCAAAAGATGTTGGTTTTACACCTTTAGTTGATATTGCTTATCAAGGCTTTGGTAGCAGCTTAGATGAAGACGCGAAAGGGTTACGTTTATTAGCTGATACAGTTGAAGAAATGTTGATTTGTTCTTCATGTTCAAAGAACTTTGGTTTGTATCGAGAGCGTATTGGTGCATGTTCACTTATTTCAAATGATAGTGCAACTGCAGATGTATCAAACTCGGTACTATTGAGTGTGGTTCGAAGTATTTATTCAATGCCACCAGCACACGGTGCAGATATTGTTAATACAATTTTGAGTAGCTCTGAACTGACACAACTTTGGCATGATGAACTAGATGAAATGCGTAGTCGTATTAATGGTTTACGAACTTTAATTAAAAGTAGCTTAGCAGAGAAAGGCGTTGCGCAAGATTTCTCATTCATAGATCAACAAAATGGTATGTTTTCATTTTTGGGTATTAATAAAGAGCAAATTGATCGTTTGCAAAAAGAATATGCGATTTATATTGTGGGCTCGAGCCGAGTTAATGTTGCAGGTGTAAGCCAGACAAATATAGATTACTTCTCGAACGCGATTGCTGATGTGCTAAAGTGATTTTGACATCAAGCATAAAAAAACCGCTCTATGAGCGGTTTTTTTATGCTTGATTAATATTTGCTACTTTTTCATCATCCGCATCTGTCTCTGGCTTTTTGGCTTTTTTTGGTGTCTCAGGCTTCACACCTTTTAGTACAGATAGAAATTCATCTTTTCGTTTCGCGATTTCTAGCGCTAACGATTCAACTTGTTGCTCACTGAGAGGGACGTCTACTTTCGCTAGCATCTGCTCAAGGGATTCAGCAACATCTAGCATTTTATCGTATGCATCAGCCTCTTTTTTACTGGTAAAGGTCATGCGCTCGACTCCGTTTCTTTCTACAACATACTTAATAACAACAGCCATGATCACTCCTGCGTAACACTGTTTTTTTATACAGTAATCGTTTGAATTGTAACTTGCAAGAAGATTATCATAGTTCTTAATCGAATAATATGTTGAAAAATTAAAGTACCCTATTATAAAAATAGATTATAAACAGTTGGTTAGTTATTTTTAGTACGATTTATATTTGACAAAGTTTAGTCTGAGAACTTTATTTAAAGTGCCTAATAGATTTTAGGATGTTTACATGTGAGAACATTGTTCTCAGTTACATAGTATGACCATTTCCAGGAGGGAAATATGCATATAAGAAATATCTTGTTAGTCACATCAATATTATTCAGCACTTTCAATCACGCCGTTGAAAATGAGCAGCCACTGCCATTAGAAGAGACACGGTCAACAAGTAACAATAAGTTTGAATTAGTTAATATTAACTTTGCACATTGGCAGGAGCTCGCAGTATTACCAGGGATTGGTGAAAAAAAAGCGCAAGCAATCATTAACTATCGCAGTCAGCATGGTAATTTCCTTGATTTAGCATCATTGGGGGAAGTTAAGGGGATTGGCCAAGGCATATTGTTGAAACTTGAAGGGAAGGTGAGTTTTTAGCTGAGGGTAACAACACAAGCCAGTTAGGCTTGTGTTGTCTTATTTTCTTGGAAATTACGAATAGCGTGCACGAGGTGAGGTTTGGCAAAGCATATTTCAATAGGAGAGGTTAGGAGTGGGTATAAGAGGCCTGCAATGAGCAAAAGAGGGATCAATTTCCAACCCTCAATATATGCGAAACTAACAAAGAAAGGCACTAGCACACAGAGTTTGGCGATGCGAAGTAGCACTTTTTGCATTGGGGGTAGCGCATCGATAGCTAATGCTAATATTTGTTGTCTTTCTCGAGTTTTGAAAGTTGCTAAACTTACTATTTGACTGAGTTTCCAAACGAACATTATGATTGCCTTTTTGAACAAAATAAATATGCAGCAAAGGCCGTGATAAAGCAAACACTGTAAAACGCAAAAATTACTTCCATCCAATTAGGCATGCTCATATTCATAAATTGCCAATCAATATTGCCGCAATCACCGGTTGCAGCAAAAAATGAAGGAAGCCATTCATGTAATGGTAAAAACTCTGGAAAGTTTGGCACAATATCACATGTAAATGCGAATGGGTCAGTGGTTGTTTGCATATTGGTGTGTTCTCTTGCAATTAGCCAGCCCCAAATACTGGCCAGGCCCCAACCTGAAAACCCGACAATCTTAAAAATTGTATTACTTGGATTTATTGCGCCAACCAACCCAGCAAATAATAATCCAAGCATTGCTGTACGCTGGTAGATACACATAATACAGGGAGCTAGTTCCATCTGATATTGAAAAAATAACGCTATGGCTTCAAATACAAATGCACTGACAGCCAGCAGTACCCATGCGGGTCGAGAGTGAGACAGTGAAGTTATCCAATTCATAATCATTCCTATTATTTTTGCGTATTATGTGCCATCACTGGAGTGTACTGCAACTATATGTTAGATAAAACGCATATCAATAGGCTGGTATAGAGATCTTTGCTTGTTAGTTGTCAATCATCTGGTACAATCAGTGGCTTAACGAAATGATGCAGTCGCATATTTAACGAAGTGGTGTTAGATGAGAATTTTCAAAGCCAAAAGCCCAGCAGGATTTGCTGAGGAATATATTGTCGAATCAATTTGGAACGGTGAATTTCCACCGGGTTCTATCTTGCCTGCTGAGCGTGAATTATCAGAATTAATTGGTGTTACTAGAACCACGTTGCGTGAGGTACTCCAGCGTTTGGCTCGAGACGGTTGGTTAACTATTCAGCATGGCAAGCCTACTCGAGTAAATAATTTCTGGGAAACTTCAGGTTTGAATATTCTTGAGACGTTAGCGCGACTTGATGAAGATAAAATGCCTGAACTAACTGATCAACTGTTATCAGCTCGTACAAATATTAGCGCGATCTACACTCGAGCTGCAATAAAAGTGAATCCAGAGCAAGTTGTTGAGATTTTATCAAAAAGTGATGAACTAGAAGATACAGCAGATGCATTTGCTGAATATGATTATCGTGTCCATCATCAGTTGGCTGCTGCAGGAAATAATCGAATTTACGTGTTAGTTCTTAATGGGTTTAAAGGCTTATACTCAAAAATTGGTGGGCATTACTTTTCAGATCCACGTACACGTGAATTAGCAAGGCAGTTTTATAAAGATTTAACTGTTTTGGCACAGCATAAAGATCATGACGGTGCGATATCATTGATGCGTAAGTATGGTCACCAAAGTGGTGAAATATGGTCGCAACTGCGAGGCGAAATGCCAGCGAATATTATGGACTAAAAGTCAATTAGAAAAGCCTCGCATAGCGAGGCTTTTTTGTACTCAATTACAAAACGTTTTCGCCTAACTATACCATCCAAAAAACAGATTACTCTCATCGTTAAAATCGATTATCAATTTCTTCCTCAGACGCATACACTTATGCAAATTTTTTATTGGGGTTGTATTATTTTTTGTAGCCTCAATATAGAAGTCATTAAGTATTAATGATGTCGTGCTAAGTTGTACGATGAGATTGAATATAAACCTAACTATTTGGAGAATACAATGGGTGTATTAGTAGGCCGTCAGGCACCAGACTTTACAGCAGCAGCAGTATTAGGTAACGGTGAGATTGTAGATAGCTATAATTTGCATGAGACTATTAAAGGTAAAAAAGCGGTTATTTTCTTTTACCCACTAGATTTCACTTTCGTATGCCCTTCAGAGCTAATTGCATTTGATAAGCGTTTTGAAGAGTTCCAGAAACGTGGTGTTGAAGTAATTGGTGTTTCTATTGATTCACAGTTTTCACACAATGCATGGCGTAATACACCAGTAAACGAAGGTGGTATTGGTCCAGTTAAATATGCACTAGTTGCAGATGTTAAACATGAAATTTGTCAAGCGTATGATGTTGAGCACCCAGAAGCGGGTGTAGCATTTCGTGGTTCATTCCTTATCGATGAAACAGGTAGCGTACGTCACCAAGTCGTTAATGACCTTCCACTAGGTCGTAACATTGATGAAATGCTGCGTATGGTTGATGCATTAGCATTCCATAGTGAGCACGGTGAAGTATGTCCAGCTGGTTGGACTGAAGGTAAAGCTGGTATGGATGCGAGTCCAGAAGGTGTTGCTAAGTTCTTATCTGAAAACGAAAGCGCGCTATAATTTGCTCTAGTTTGATAACCCGCCGCTTGGCGGGTTTTTTTATATAACATACCCGTACCTTATATACATTGACTCATTTTTATATTACTGCAGACAATCGCTGGTTTATAAGTTTTAATAATTCAAACCCTAAATATCCTAAAAATAAGCTCACAACTGGCAATGCAAGTAAGCTGACAAAAAGTACTTGATTAGTCATTGTCTTCTTCCTTGTTAATTTGTGCTGTATTTAAGTTGTTGTTTTGCTTTTTTAATTCAGAATTTAATGCGTCTGTCACAGAACGCAAAGTAGCAGATTTCGCTTCTTCTATTTGAGTTGAAATAATACTGGTGATTTGCTCCGAAACTTCGCTGTATAAATCGAGTGTAATTGAGTTAGCTTGAGCAGATATACTCGTACTAAGAAATAGTGCAGCAGCAGTTAGTTTAGTGAAAGTATTCATAGCCTTGTTCCTTTATATGTATGATTAATTAGTTAGACGTAGTAACTATTACAAAGGTTGTGCCATACTGATGCTTATTTTTATTTCATTGATTATTAAGTGTTTTTTGTTTTTCCAATAAAGAGTTAGATTGACTGGTTTGTGAAAAAAACCAGTCAAATGGTTAAATTGACGATATATTGGTTAATCTTGATCAAGTAGCTGATAAATCAGTTTTTTCACTGTATCAGGTTCAAATGGTTTGTCGCACAGGGCGTTGACACCAGACTGTGCAATGTTCGCTAAGTGCGTATCATTTGCCTCGGAGGTCACCATTAAAACAGGGATATGCGCGTGTTCATCACTGTTGCGGATAGTTTCAGTTAACTCTTGGCCATTTACAGACGGCATATTGTAATCAGTGACAATTAAGTCAAACATGTTTGACTGCAGCACTTCTAATGCATGTGCGCCATCTTCGGCTTCCCAGAATCGCTGTGCACCAAGATTAGTTAAGACTCTGCGAATATGATTACGCGCAAGTCTTGAGTCATCAACAATTAAAATACGCAAATCATGTACATCGTATAAGTCGAGCTCAAGTTCTTGTGGCGCTAAAATGTCTAACGTAGCGTTAATAGCGCGGCCTAAGTGCACTTTGTTAAATGGTTTGGGTAAAATGGCAATGACACCTGATTGCTTGAATACCTCAAGTTCAGCTTTACGCGTCTCACTTGAAACTAACATAAATGGTATACCGTGTTCGCTGAGCTCTGTATTGATATACGCTTGTAATTCTTGTGCTGTACCATCACTAAAGTACATACTAGATATGACAAGGTCAGGAATACTCGTTGTCAGCATTTCTTTGGCACTAGCCAGTGAGTCGGCGAAATCAATATTTGAGATACCTTCTTCTTGCAGTTCTTTTGCAATGATTTTTCTTTGTGTGGCAGAAGGTTCTATAAGTAAAATGGCTAAATCAGCACTGAGTAATTCGTTCATTGTGACCCTATATATCGCTTACTTCATTCTAAGTAAGTACTACATCAATAAGAATACAATATAACGTATTAGTAATACCCCAGCTAGAAAATTTACAGTCATTTTACAGATAATTCTTTATTTCTAACGTCGAAACTCATCAGATTGCGGTAAGTCGACCAAAATAAGCACGGCACCTTTACCACCATATTCTAAAGGCGCTTGATGTATTGCAAGTACATCAGGGTGTTGCACAAGGTATTGCGGGACTTTATGTTTTAATACTCGTTCACCAATACCGTGGACGATGCAAGCACAGTAATAATGTTGTTTTTTGCAAGCATGAATTAACGCAGCTAGCTCATCTTTGGCGCGATCTTTATTTAAACCGTGCAAGTCAAGCATTAGTTCAGGCGCAAAGTCTCCTCGGCGCAATTGCTTAGCTAAGTACTTATCCGCACCGGGTCGAACGTAGTTAACCGTACCATGAGTATCTATATCTGGAATATATTCATCTGAAAAATAAAATTCAGATTGGTGTTGTTTTGTTTGCTCGCTAAGTAATTCACCAGTTTGCGGCTTCACGGTTTTTTTAAAGCGCACCGTATCTTGTTTAAACTCTCGTGCACCGGTAATTGAGTTTCGGAACAAACTAAAATCATCTTCATCAGTCATGGGATTTATATCTAACATCATCTTTTAGCGCATTCTAAATAAAAAAAGCGTAAAAACCTAGCTGAAAAACCGTTACAATAGCGCGTATAAAATACAGTTATATTGAGATATGGTTATGAGTGAGTTGCAGATCACTGAAAAGATTGCTGAAGAAGCATATAATGAATTGTTGACAATTCAAGATTGGTTACGCTGGACGACGAGCCAATTTGTAAGCCATGGCTTATTCTTTGGCCATGGTACTGACAATGCTTGGGATGAGGCTGTTAGCCTAGTATTACCAATCTTAAACCTTCCTTTAGATGCGCCAACAGAGCTAATGCAAGCTAAATTAACGCGAACTGAAAAAGTACGTTTAATGAGCTATATATTTGCGCGTATAGATGATCGCACTCCTGTTCCATATTTGACAAACCAAGCTTGGTTTGCGGGCTTACCCTTTTATGTTGATGAGCGGGTACTTATTCCACGCTCACCATTTGCAGAATTGATTGACGCGCGTTTTGCACCTTGGTTACCCGAGTCGCAGCCAGTGACACGGATTTTGGATATGTGCACTGGGTCAGCATGTATCGCCATAGCATTGGCGAATAAGTTTGAGAATGCGCAAGTGGATGCAGTCGATATATCTTATGATGCACTAGAGGTTGCAGATATTAATATTTGTGAACATATGCTCCATGACAGAGTTTATGGTATTCAGTCTGATGTATTTAGCGGCGTACCAAATCAAAAGTATGACTTAATTGTGGCTAATCCGCCCTATGTCGATGCAGAAGATATGGAAGATTTACCAGATGAGTTTCATCATGAACCAGAGCTGGGCCTGTCTTCTGGTGACGATGGCTTAGATGTAACTCGCACCATATTATTGGAAGCCGCAGAACACTTAACAGATGATGGCTTATTATTTGTCGAGGTGGGTAATTCTATGGTA
Organism: Pseudoalteromonas sp. MMG013; assembly: GCF_018100885.1. Classification (NCBI taxonomy): domain Bacteria; kingdom Pseudomonadati; phylum Pseudomonadota; class Gammaproteobacteria; order Alteromonadales; family Pseudoalteromonadaceae; genus Pseudoalteromonas; species Pseudoalteromonas sp. MMG013. Next base: position 212,720 of record NZ_JAGJEE010000006.1, read on the forward strand.
CATATGGATGCTTTATACCCTGAAGCGCCATTTACATGGCTCGAATTTGAGCGCGGTGGCCTTGGAGTATTTATGATCTCGAAACAGCAGTTAGTCGAGTACTTTAATAACTAGTGTGCGTATTGAGTTACAAGCACTCGTCGTTGTCATTGGAATGAGGAAGGGTAATGGCAGGTAATAGTATAGGACAATTATTCAAAGTGAGTACGTTTGGCGAAAGCCATGGCCTTGCTTTGGGTGGTGTCGTGGATGGTGTTCCCGCGGGGCTAGAGCTTTGTGAAGCGGACATGCAACTTGATTTAGATAGGCGTAAACCAGGGCAAAGTCGCTACACAACACAACGTAGGGAAGGGGATGAAATAAAGATTTTGTCTGGCGTTTTCGAAGGAAAAACAACAGGGACCAGTATTGGTTTGTTAATTGAAAACACTGATCAGCGTTCGAAAGATTATGGCAAAATTGCTGAAACATTTCGACCTGGTCATGGCGATTACACATATTGGCATAAGTATGGTCATCGTGATTATAGAGGTGGTGGTCGTTCCTCAGCACGGGAAACTGCGATTAGGGTAGCTGCTGGCGGCATTGCTAAAAAGTATTTGAAGCAGGTTCATGGCATCGAAATTAATGCGTGTTTATCTCAATTAGGGCCTATCAGTGCTGAGCAGTTTGATTGGTCACAAGTGGAACAAAACCCATTTTTCTTTCCTGACTCAAGTAAACTCGACGCATTAGATGAATATATGCGTGACCTTAAAAAACAAGGGGACTCGATAGGTGCGAAAGTTACTGTGGTTGCTAAAAATGTGCCTGTTGGGTTGGGCGAGCCTGTTTTTGACCGATTAGATGCTGAGTTGGCGCACTCATTGATGAGTATTAATGCTGTTAAAGGTGTTGAGATTGGTGATGGTTTTGATTGCATTACCCAAAAAGGCTCTGAGCACCGTGATGAACTAACCCCTGATGGTTTTGCAAGTAATCATGCTGGAGGTGTGCTTGCTGGTATTTCCACTGGGCAAGATATTGTCGCGTCAATTGCTTTAAAGCCTACGTCTAGTATTACGATACCTGGTCAAAGTATTAATATATCTAACGAAGCTGTCGAAATCATTACTAAAGGTAGACATGATCCTTGCGTTGGCATTCGGGCTATACCCATTGCTGAAGCAATGATGGCCATTACTTTAATGGATCACCTATTACGTCAGCGAGGACAAAACCCGAGTGTTAATTTGGCCCATGGTCCAATTAAAGGCCAAGTAGACTGAGAACTTATAGCGCCAGTGTGATTGTGGCGTGTTACTTGCTGGTTTCTTTATAGGTAAATAAGGAGATCAGCATGTTATTATTCAGAAGTACCACAGAATCAAGCCTCCAAGTTAAACCAGCCCCACAGCGCGAAAAAATGCATGAACTGGAGCGGCAAGAGTTTGCCAAAGAGATGGCATCTTATACGCCTTCAGAAACGACGAAGTCATTTCAAAATAAAAATGTATCTGTATACACAAAAGATGAATCATTTTTAGGACAGATGAAAGAGGCGCTATTATTAGGGCGTATGGGTGTGAGTAAAGAAAAGATTGATGAGCTGCGTTCAAAGCTTGATGAACTTGATAAGTTGCTTGCCAGCGGCAGTATTTCACAGAAAGAGTACCAACAACAAAGAGAATTGATTGAAAAAGAGATAGCACAGGAATATCAAAAAGGGGCTAAGGAAGAAGATGGTTTAGAGTCAAAACAACAGTACTCAAAGAAAAAAGATAATGACTCTGCGCGTTAATTATATTAACTCTATTAAAATACCGATCTTGCTACTTGACTTAATAGTACTTTAACTACGTTAAGAATTATGCAAATAAAGTAACTTCTGGATACGCCTTCTATAATAAAAAAGCCGCTGTTTTATTGCGGCTTTATCAAATATGTACGAGGCACATTAAGCAGTGTTAGCTATGGTACTTTTCACATGCTTCAAGTGTATTCTCAATCAAACTTGCAACCGTCATGGGTCCAACGCCACCTGGAACTGGTGTAATAAAGCTAGCTTGTTGTTCTGCAATGTCATACTGCACATCGCCAACGAGTTTACCCGATTCTAATCGGTTGATACCTACATCAATAACCATTGCCCCTTCTTTAATCCAATCCCCAGGAATAAATTCAGGTTTACCTACAGCAACGACAAGTAAGTCTGCACGACGCACGTGAGCTTCTAAATCTTGCGTAAATTTATGACAAACGGTGGTAGTGCAACCGGCCAATAACAACTCTAATGACATTGGTCGGCCTACGATGTTTGATGCGCCAACTACAACCGCATGCATTCCCCTATAATGAACACCTGTAGATTCAAGTAATGTAATAATACCTTTTGGTGTGCAAGGGCGTAGAGCTGGCATACGCTGTGCTAATCGACCTATATTATATGGATGGAATCCATCAACATCTTTATGGGGGTGAATACGTTCTAGTACTTTTTCGGCATCTAGATTTTCTGGTAAAGGAAGTTGAACTAATATCCCATCTACTTCGGGGTCATTGTTCAATGAATCGACAAGCTCTAATAGTTGTGCTTCGCTGGTATCGCCAGGGAGATCGAAAGATTTAGACACAAAGCCGACTTCGTCACAGGCTTTACGTTTAGAGCCAACATACACTTGACTCGCTGGATCTTGTCCTACTAGAACAACAGCAAGTCCTGGTGCCCGAAGGCCTTGCTCTATTCTTTGTTCTACACGTTTCGCTACGGTGCTACGAACTTGTTTGGCTATAGCCTTACCATCAATGATGTTTGCCGTCATGGTTGACCTTTATTAGGAGTTAAAAACTTGAACGATAAAGAGCGTAAAGGGGTTGCTCTATAATTGCCACTACACATTAGTGAAGCATTGGCGCTATTTTCTCACAAAAACCATGACTGGGCCAAGGAACAATCAAAACAAAGCGAGTTAAATATGCCGTAGTTAGAGCTAATAGCACGAAAACTGTATAAATTTCAGCAAACTGATCTAAAAAATATACTTTTTGGGGTAAAAGTAAGCAGTTGGAATGTTTTTTTTAAAAAGTGTTTGACCTACCACGGTCAAATCACTATTATGCACCCCGTTGTCAACGAGGAGACTCCGAAACAACAAAAATGGTAACGGCGATTAGCGCAGTTTGGTAGCGCACTTGGTTTGGGTCCAAGGGGTCGCAGGTTCAAATCCTGCATCGCCGACCACTTTACTTTCATTTTATGAAGTTAAAGTAAGGAAGAACGAAGTTCTGACGATGCGCCCGTAGCTCAGCTGGATAGAGCAACGCCCTTCTAAGGCGTTGGTCGAAGGTTCGAATCCTTCCGGGTGCGCCATTTTAAAATTTGTAAGACTCTATGTAGTGGCGGCTGTAGCTCAGTTGGTAGAGCCCTGGATTGTGATTCCGGTTGTCGTGGGTTCGAGCCCCATCAGTCGCCCCATCTACATTGAAAATATTAAGTCGGCGATTAGCGCAGTTTGGTAGCGCACTTGGTTTGGGTCCAAGGGGTCGCAGGTTCAAATCCTGCATCGCCGACCACTTTTCTAGATTATCTATAATATATTTTGTCGGCGATTAGCGCAGTTTGGTAGCGCACTTGGTTTGGGTCCAAGGGGTCGCAGGTTCAAATCCTGCATCGCCGACCATCTCTCCCACTATAAATTCCATAATTAATCATATTTTAACCACTTGAATCTTTATTCCCTATTAATTTCTTTTCATTACTCGACTATCAAGTTTTATAGGTTATAATGCCGCGTCTATTATTAAACATAGCGCCCAGTAAGGGCAGGCAGCAAGAATAGCTCATGTAATTAGTTCTTTAGTGAAGTTTCGTAAAGAGCTCAAATTTGACATGGTGCATTACTTGTTTGTAAGGAAGGCGCGTTGTCGCCCAAAATTGAAGATTGAGGTAAATCATGCAAGTTTCTGTTGAGACGACTCAAGGCCTTGAGCGCCGTCTGACTATCACCGTTCCTGCAGAGAACGTTGAGACTGAAGTTAAAAAACGCTTACAACAACTGTCAAAAACTCAGCGTATCGACGGTTTCCGTCCTGGTAAAGTGCCAGTGTCAGTGATCACTAAACGTTTTGGTGCCGCTGTGCGTCAAGAAGTAGCTGGTGATATCATGCAACGTAATTATATCGATGCTATCGTAGCTGAAAAAATCAATCCTGCAGGTGCACCAACATTTGCACCTAAAGCGTTAGAAGCAGGTAAAGATTTAGAGTTTGATGCAACTTTTGAAGTATACCCAGAAGTAGCAATTAAAGACTTAGATAAAATTACTGTAGAAAAGCCAGTTGTTGATGTTACTGATGCAGATTTAGCTAATATGCTAGAAACGCTTCGTAAGCAACACGCAGATTGGGCTGAAAGTGATGCTGCTGCGGGTGAGAATGACCGTGTAACGGTTGATTTTGTTGGCACTGTAGATGGTGAAGTGTTTGAAGGTGGAAAAGCAGATGATTTCCCACTAGAACTAGGGCAAGGTCGTATGATCCCTGGTTTCGAAGACAACATCATTGGTAAAAAAGCCGGTGAAGAAGTTATCGCTGATGTAACGTTCCCTGAAGAGTACCATGCAGAAAACCTGAAAGGTAAGCCTGCACAGTTCACTATCACTATTAAGAAAGTTGAAGTTCAAGAGCTTCCAGAGCTTAATGATGAATTTTCAGTGAAGTTTGGTGTTGCTGAAGGGGGTGTTGATGCACTTAAAGAAGAAGTTAAGAAAAACATGTCTCGTGAACTTTCTCAAGCTGTAAAAGCAAATGTGAAAGATCAAGCGATCAAAGGGTTACTTGAGCATAACGAAACAGACGTTCCTAAAGCACTTGTTGATCAAGAAATTGATGCACTGCGTCAGCAAGCGGCACAACGTTTTGGTGGTAACGCACAAAATATGCCTGAGTTACCTGCTGAATTGTTCCACGAGCAAGCTGTAACACGCGTTAAAACTGGCCTATTACTAGGTGAAGTTATTAAAGCGAATGAGATCCAAGTAGATGATGCAAAAGTTGAAGAGTTAATTGCAACGGTTGCTTCTGCATACGAAGATCCAACAGAAGTTGTTGCCTATTATAAAGGTAACGATCAAATGATGCAGCAAATGCGTAACGTAGCAATGGAAGAGCAAGCAGTTGAGTCTATTTTAGCTGCTGCTTCTGTTACTGACGTTGAAAAAGCGTTTGATGACATCATGAATCCTCAGCAAGGTGCGTAATAAGTCATTGACTTAACGCTAAGCTAACGATTTAATGGCTCGTGACGTTCTGCAAGATAGCAGTATGTCCGAGCCTTTTTCGTTTTAGGCTACCAAGATTAACTAATTCGCAGCACTATCCAAATTATCGCTGCGCATAAGGAATGAAAAATATGAACGACGGTATGATCGATCCTTTCAGTGCATTAGTACCAATGGTTGTTGAGCAAACAGCTAAAGGTGAGCGCTCTTTTGATATTTTTTCGCGATTGTTAAAAGAACGGATTATTTTCCTGACAGGACAAGTCGAAGATCAAATGGCTAATTTGATTGTGGCCCAGCTATTATTCTTGGAATCAGAAAGTCCAGACAAAGATATTTTCCTGTATATTAATTCACCCGGCGGTTCAGTGACCGCAGGAATGTCAATTTATGACACGATGAATTTTATCAAGCCTGACGTAAGCACTGTCTGTGTTGGTCAAGCTGCGAGTATGGGGGCATTTTTACTGTCTGGTGGTGCCAAAGGTAAACGTTACTGCTTGCCTAATTCTCGCGTTATGATCCACCAACCATTAGGTGGCTTTCAAGGTCAAGCTTCTGATTTTGAAATTCATGCTAAAGAAATTCTGTCTATTAAAGAAAAATTAAACAGATTAATGGCGGAGCATACAGGCCAACCTTATGAAGTATTAGCGGGTGATACAGATCGTGATAACTTTATGAGTGCGCATGAAGCGTTAGATTATGGGCTTATAGATGCAGTCCATACTCGCCGAGAAATTAAATAAAGAAGTAGGGAGTGCGATGTTATCGCACGCCTAACTATGCCAAGTTGGAAAATATTTGGTATAGTGAAGTCATTGTAGATGGTTATCTAATAGGATAACGAAGAGAAAATGAGGTAGCTGAATGTCCGACACTCCAACAGACGGCGACAAAAGTAACAAACTCTTATATTGCTCATTTTGCGGTAAGAGCCAACATGAAGTTCGTAAGTTAATTGCGGGGCCTTCTGTTTATATTTGTGACGAATGCGTTGATCTGTGTAACGACATTATTCGCGAAGAAATAAAAGATATTGCGCCTAAACATGACGCAGCAGACAAATTACCAGTTCCCAAAGAGATCCGAAATCATTTGGATGATTATGTTATTGGGCAAGAGCATGCTAAAAAAGTATTGTCTGTTGCTGTATATAACCATTACAAGAGATTAAAGAACCAGGGGCTTAACAATAAATCTGATGTTGAGCTGAGTAAAAGTAATATTCTTTTAATAGGTCCAACGGGAAGTGGTAAGACGTTACTAGCTGAAACACTCGCTCGATTGCTTGACGTGCCATTCACAATGGCTGATGCAACAACATTGACCGAAGCGGGCTATGTTGGTGAAGATGTTGAAAACATCATTCAAAAGCTTTTACAGAAATGTGATTATGATGTAGAAAAAGCGCAGCGCGGCATTGTCTATATTGATGAAATCGATAAAATATCGAGAAAATCAGATAATCCATCTATTACAAGAGATGTTTCTGGTGAAGGTGTTCAGCAAGCATTGCTTAAATTAATAGAAGGAACCGTAGCTTCAGTTCCACCGCAAGGTGGTCGAAAACATCCGCAGCAGGAATTTCTGCAGGTTGATACGTCTAAAATTCTATTTATCTGCGGTGGTGCTTTCGCTGGCTTAGATAAGGTTATTGAGCAGCGCAGCCATAAAAATGCGGGTATCGGTTTTGGTGCAGAAGTTAAATCAGCAGACTCTTCGCGCTCTCTGAGTGAAACATTTAAAGATGTTGAACCAGAGGACTTGGTAAAGTACGGTCTAATTCCTGAATTTATTGGTCGTCTTCCTGTTGTTGCGACACTGACAGAGCTTGATGAAGATGCTTTAATTCAAATATTGAATGAGCCTAAAAATGCATTGACTAAGCAGTTTGCTACGTTGTTCCAAATGGAAGATGTAGAGTTAGAGTTCCGAGAAGATGCGCTTAAAGCAATTGCCCACAAAGCAATGGAGCGTAAGACTGGTGCTCGAGGTTTACGTTCTATTGTTGAAGGCGTCTTGCTAAATACAATGTATGAATTACCTTCCGTTGATAATGTAAGCAAAGTTGTTGTTGATGAAACAGTGATAAAGGGTGAATCGGATCCAATTTTGATTTACGAAAATAGTGGTCAAGACAAAGCTGTCTCAGAGTAATACCACTGTTGAATAAAAAGGAGCCTATGGCTCCTTTTTTTATCAACATATTGAACTTTATGGTAACTATCCCCATATAGCTATCTATATTATTAAAATAACGAATTGCGAAGAGAATCAAATGACGCTTGAGAGAACGGATCGAGTCGAAATCCCTGTGTTGGCGCTACGAGATGTCGTTGTATATCCACATATGGTGATCCCATTGTTTGTTGGCCGAGAAAAGTCGATAAAATGCTTAGAAGCGGCAATGGAAAATGATAAACAAATATTTTTAGTCGCGCAAAAAGATGCGTCTGTTGATGATCCAAGTACAGACGAAATTTATGATGTAGGTACGATTGCCACCGTACTGCAACTACTTAAGTTACCGGATGGTACCGTAAAAGTACTTGTTGAAGGTACGCAGCGCGCGAAGATTGATAAGTTTATAATTTCTGATGAATATTTTCTGGCTGAAGCACAGTTTGTTGAGTCTCAAGATATAGATGAACAAGAACAAGATATCTTTATTCGCAGCGCAGTGAGTCAATTTGAAGGGTATGTAAAACTCAATAAAAAAATACCACCCGAAGTACTGACATCTGTATCAGGTATTGACGAAGCTGCTCGCTTAGCGGATACAATGGCTGCGCACATGCCAATTAAGGTGCCTGAAAAACAAAAAGTATTAGAGTTAGACAGTGTCACTGGGCGATTAGAGTATTTAATGGCCTTGATGGAAGGCGAAATAGATTTATTGCAAGTTGAAAAGAAAATTCGCTCTCGTGTCAAAAAGCAAATGGAAAAGTCACAACGCGAGTACTATTTGAACGAGCAAATGAAAGCCATTCAAAAAGAGCTGGGCGAACTGGATGATGTACCGGATGAATTTGAAGCACTGAAAAAACGTATCAGTGAAGCGCAAATGCCTGCTGAAGCAGAAGAAAAAGCCACATCTGAACTTAATAAGTTGAAAATGATGTCGCCAATGTCGGCTGAAGCAACGGTAGTACGTTCATATATTGATACGATGATCAATGTGCCGTGGAAAAAGCGTTCCAAAGTGAAAAAAGATTTAGCGGGTGCGCAAAAAATTCTGGATGCTGACCATTATGGCTTAGAAAAAGTCAAAGAACGTATTATTGAGTATCTTGCCGTTCAGCAGCGAATTAATAAACTTAAAGGTCCAATATTGTGTTTGGTTGGTCCTCCAGGCGTCGGTAAAACCAGTTTAGGACAGTCTATTGCGCGTTCTACGGGACGTAAGTATGTGAGAATGGCTCTAGGTGGTGTTAGAGATGAAGCTGAAATTCGAGGCCATAGAAGAACATATATTGGTTCTATGCCAGGTAAGCTGATTCAAAGCATGAGCAAAGTAGGGGTTAAGAATCCGCTGTTTTTACTTGATGAGATTGATAAAATGTCATCAGATATGCGTGGAGATCCGGCATCTGCATTGTTAGAAGTTTTAGACCCTGAACAAAATAGTAATTTTGCTGATCACTACTTAGAAGTCGATTACGATTTATCTGATGTTATGTTTGTCGCTACGTCAAACAGTTTTAACATTCCAGGGCCATTATTAGACAGAATGGAAGTAATAAGGCTATCAGGGTATACAGAAGATGAAAAACTGAATATCTCCATTCAGCATTTAATTCCAAAGCAAGTTAAACGTAACGGTTTAAAAGCGAACGAAGTTGAAATAGAAGATAGTGCTATTATTGGAATTATCCGCTATTACACTCGTGAAGCAGGTGTACGTAATCTGGAGCGTGAAATTTCTAAACTGTGCCGCAAAGCCGTGAAAGAGATTTTACTCAATAAAGACACGCAAAAAGTAATCATCAACCAAGATAACTTAGAGTCATTTCTAGGTGTACAACGTTTTGATTATGGCAAAGCTGAAGATGGTGATCGTATCGGTCAGGTAACTGGTTTAGCATGGACTGAGGTAGGTGGTGATTTACTTACAATAGAATGTGCGGCAGTTCCAGGTAAAGGTAAATTGACATTTACTGGCTCTTTGGGTGATGTGATGCAAGAGTCTATTCAGGCCGCGATGACGGTTGTACGTAATAGGGCTGACAAGTTACGGATAAATGCAGATTTTCATGAAAAACGGGATGTACATGTGCACGTACCTGAAGGCGCTACACCAAAAGATGGGCCAAGTGCAGGCATTGCAATGGTAACTTCTTTGGTCTCTAGCTTAACGGGTAACCCTGTGCGCTCAGATGTGGCCATGACCGGTGAAATTACCTTACGTGGAGAAGTACTGCCGATCGGAGGCTTGAAAGAGAAGTTACTTGCAGCACATCGGGGGGGAATTAAGACGGTTATTATTCCAAAGATTAATGAGCGTGACTTAAAAGAAATTCCAGAGAATGTGAGAGAAGGCTTAGAAATCCACCCAGTAACTTGGATTGATGATGTATTGTCACTTGCGTTAGCTAACCCAGTTGAGAGTTTTTCTGTTGAAAACTCAAAAAAATAAGAAAAAATCGAAAAAAGTGCTGCAAAAGGGTTTTCAAATCTAAAAGGTATGTTAACTTAGGCACTGGTTCAAGCCTAGCCCTTATGTAGCCTAGGCTTGAGCAAGATTACGCATTAGAGAGTCGCTGTGATGTCTCTAGTATGAATAATAAAAGTGGTAGTTATCAAAACAAGCTCTCGCTTTTGATAATAACAATGTAAGAGGATGATATTGTGAATAAATCTCAATTAATCGATCAAATCGCAGCTGATGCTGATATTTCTAAAGCGGCCGCAGGTCGTGCGCTAGATTCGTTCATTGAATCTGTAACTGGTGCGTTAAAAGATGGTGATTCTGTAGCACTGGTTGGTTTTGGTACTTTTTCCGTGCGTGAACGTGCAGCACGCTCTGGTCGTAATCCGCAAACTGGTGAGACGATTCAAATTGCAGCGGCTAATATCCCTTCTTTCAAAGCGGGTAAAGCGTTAAAAGATGCAGTAAACTAATCCACCTGGATTTTTAGCGCGGTTTTACACTGTTTCACACTATTTGCATTTCAAAGCCGTGTGTTGCTTCAAGAAAAAAAGCGTATCTGATAAGATACGCTTTTTTTACATTAGCAAGAAACTTCTAAAGCGCGTATGTGCTTTGGCTTAGATAAGAGAAAGAACAAATGCTTGAAAAGATCAGAGAGGGCTCTCAAGGCCCAGTAGCCAAAATTATTCTTGGTGCAGTAATCTTGTCTTTTGCTCTAGCAGGGATCGGTGGTTACCTAGGTCAAACCACAGAGCAACCTGTTGCAGAAGTCAATGGAATAAAAATTAGTCAAACAGATTTTGCAAGGGCATACCAAAATGAACGGGCTCGATTAGAGCAGCAGTTTGGAGAATACTTTGCACAAATTTCGTCAGATCCGACTTATATGGCACAAATTCGTAAAGGGGTAGTTGATAGACTGGTTCAACAAGAATTACAAAATCAACTCGCCATTGAGCTTGGCCTACGAGTGAGTGATGAACAAGTGAAGCAAGCCATTGTTGAAATGCCTTACTTCCAATTGGGTGGTGAGTTTAGTAATGAGCGCTATTTACAAGTAATACGTCAAATGAACTTCCAACCAGATACTTTTCGTGAATATTTACGGGAAGAAATGACTCGCTCTCAATTGGTTTCGGCAGTTGCAGGTACTGAGTTTGTTTTATCAAATGAGCTAAAAAGTACGGTTGCTCTACAGCAACAAACGCGCGCACTTGATTATATTGTCTTAAGTAAAGACAAAGTTAAAGACCAAGTATCAATTGATGAAGATGCAGTATCGAATTACTACGAGTTAAATCAAGATAAATATCAATCAGCAGAACAAGTTTCAGTACAATATTTAGAGCTTAAGGCCGATAATGTTGAGCCTGAAACGGCCATTACTGATGCAGATGTGCTTGCGTATTATGAAGAAAGTAAAACACAATACTTAGAGCCCGAAAAACGTCGTGTTTCACATATATTAATCGATAATAGTGAAAATGATGCGACGGCCAATACTAAAGCACAAGACTTGTTGTCACAGTTACGCTCAGGCACAGAGTTTTCTGAATTAGCAAGTAAGCAGTCAGATGACATTGTCAGCGCAGAGTTAGGCGGTGATTTGGATTGGATCGAACGTGATATGATGGATCCTGAGTTTGAAACTGCAGCATTTGCACTAGAAAATGTTGGTGATATCTCAGAAGTTGTAACATCAGAATTTGGTTATCATATTATTCAATTGACGGATATTGAGCGTGAAGAAATTCAACCGTTCGATGACGTTAAGGCAGACTTACGAGCTGAGTTAGAAAAGAACGCAAAAGTTGATGCATTTTATCAAAAGCAAACTGAAATTGCTGAGTTGGCGTTTGAAATGTCTGACTCACTTGAAGATGCGGCGTTGGCTGCGGGTGTTGAGCTTAAATCAACGGCGTTGATTAATCGCTCAGTACTACCAGCACCATTAAATACACCAGCAGTAACACGTACGCTATTTACTCCAGAGCTACTAGAAGATCGAGTGAACTCGGAAGTCTTGGAAATTGGTGCAGAGCATATTATTGTTGTTCGAGTGTTAGATTATGCCGCTGCTGCAACAAAACCGTTTGATGGGGTTAAAGCGGAAATCGAAACAACGCTTGTTAACGAAAAAGCATCAGAGCTGATCAATGAGCGAGCTAAAACTTTATTCAGTGCATTGCAAGGCGGTAAGCTATTATCTGATATTGCTACGGAAGAAGGCGTTGAATTGAACTCAGAAACCGCCTTAGCACGTCAAACTTACTCGGTTGCACCCGCCATTGTGACAGAGGTATTTAAACTTCCTCATCCGGCGGATGAAAAGGTTGAAATGGCTGTTGTTGCCTTGAATAATGGCGATGCGGCTTTAGTACAATTGAAAAAGGTTAACGAGGTTGAGCTTTCAGTGGAAATTGATGAACAACAGAAGCAAAGCATCACAAATACTCAGATTAACAAAAATTACTTAGCGTTTGTTAACGCACTTGAAGCTAAAGCGGATGTGACACGTCCACAAATTCAGGTATCAGAGCAAAATTAACTGGGCTAGGGTCAACTATTTTAAAAAGGGCATCGATTTGATGCCCTTTTTTATGACTACTAGGAGGAGATAATGCTTTGCTATGATTTCATATTGTATTGTTTAATGGCATAGTTTAAGTAACGTCATATGTTGTTAAATATTATAGAAGATAAAGGACTCTGGGGAATATTATGCCAATAGAAATTAATTTCGAATTATCAGATGCAGACTTAGCGCATTTTAAAACAATGATGCAAAATGTTATTGCTAAGAGCAATCATACCAATGAAGAAGAAATAATTAGTAAAGCCAGAAAACTCATATTAGAAATGGAGCAAGCTGAGTTACCAGAATTTGTTCGAACTCGAATGACATCACTGGCATTGTTGATTGATGCAGTGCAAGACGTTGAATGGCAAGTACCAGAAGAAGAGAAGAAAGCCATTATTCTATCTTTGGCATATTTCAGTGAACCTGAAGACGTAGTGCCAGATCACATTCCAGGTTTAGGTTATATTGATGACGCAATAATGATTGAATTAGTGTTACAAGATTTATCGCTGGATCTCAGAGCTTACAGAGAATTTTGTAGCTTTAGGGCAACAGAAGAAGCGCGTCGAGGCGACGAAGCAAAAGTAGATAGAGAAAGCTGGCTTGAAGGTACTCGCTCGCAACTGCGTGCGACGATGCGACGCAACCGGAAATCTGCAAAGCCGCGATTATTATCTCGCATTATGTAAGTTTATCACATGTAGTTTGGTCGAGTTCTAACGACCAGGCTACATTTATTGATCGTGGATCACTGCTAACAGTCGCTCCCGAGGTTGGCTGAGCTAACCCTATGCAAATAGTCTTTGCAGTGTTATGTGCGCTCAAATTACCTTCTTCATATAAATTACTCAGTAAGTCTCTTGTTTATTAGCGTACGGATTTCATATTAATAGGGTCAAATATTGATGAGTGAGGTGAAAAGCCAACCTTGTATGACACATCAGTGGAGAGTATTCGAAGTAATTGACTTAAAAAGGTGAGAGTTTTTCTGGTTTAAGTCAGTTTCAATTATAGCTTGTAAAGCCGCTAGTGAGCACCAACGGCTACAAACAATGGTCGCTTTCTAAGATGACTTATCAATAATATGCACATCTCTTTGTGGAAATGGAATCGCAATGTCAGCTTGATCTAATGCTGGTTTTATCGCTCGATTAATATCAAAATATACATCCCAATAGTCCTCTGTTTTGCACCATACTCTTAGGGTTAAATCAATAGAACTGTCTCCATACCCTGTGACACCGACAAAAGGCTCTGGGGTTTTGAGTACTGAATTATTTTCTAACGCCATATTTGTGAGAGCTTTCTCTGCATCATCAACCGATGCTGAGTAACTTATGCCAACACTGAGGTCAACACGTCTAATTGACTCATGGGTGATGTTTTTAATTTTCTCACTTGCTAAAGGGCCGTTAGGCAAAATTACACGACGGTTATCTAATGTGGTTAAAAATGTACAAAATACATCGATAGCCTCAACAACGCCTTCTTCCCCTTGAGCCACGATATAGTCACCGACTTGAAAAGGCTTGAAAATTAGAATGAGCACACCTCCTGCAAAATTAGACAAACTACCTTGTAAGGCTAAGCCTATTGCTAACCCCGCAGCACCTAAAATAGCAATGAAAGAGGTTGTTTGTACGCCGATCATAGAGATAACAGAAATGAACAAGCAGGCTTTTAAGAGTACTGTAGCCATACTGCATAACCATTTACGTAAAGATACGTTAAATTCTTTCTTTTGTAGCAAGAAGTCAACGCCTTTGCCAATCAGCGAGATGACCCAGAGGCCAATAATGAGTGTTAATATTGCTAACATGATTTTTGGGGCATACAAAATTGCCATTTCAATAACGGTGTTTAGAAGGTGTTCGACATCTATTTGGGAAAAGTCCATCATATAGGTTTCTCTTTGTGTTTATAGTTAGAAAGCACTAATAATTGTAGCTGAGTTATTAATTTTTGTTCGTTGTTGTTATGGAAGAATGCTTTGAAGAGGAGCAGACACTTAGTGCTGATAAGTTTCTTATCAGCACTATAGACTTAAATAATGTAAAGTTAGTGCGCGTTACATGTCGGAGGTATTGGTGGCAATTTGTGAGTCGCGTTCTAAGTTATCCAATTCATCTAGTAGTTCAAAAAGCTCAGGCTCAATGTCACTAACTGCTACTTGCTTTTTCAAACCTGTTTCTAAAGCTTCTGCTAATTTTTTAAGTTTAGGTACACCTGTATAACAGCATGCTCCGTGGAATTTATGAATCACACTTAATAGCTGTTCACTATCGTTTTGCTCTTGTGCTTGGTGAATATTTGTTTTTGTTTCAGTAATACTGTTTAGTAGCATATTTAACATTTCAATTGCCAAATCCGGTTTTCCTCCCGCATGTTGCAATGCCAACGGCCAATCCAGCAATTCACTGATAAAAGGAGGGCGACTTACTGTGAGTTGAGACTTGTTTCTGGGTACAGACGATGGTGTCGTTTGGCCATAGTCACAAATGGTTTGTTTAAGCATATCTTCATCAATAGGTTTGGTCAGATAGCCACTGAACCCGTCTTTTAATAGTTGGTTTTTTTCACCTGGGAGGGCATGGGCAGTTACTGCAATAATGGGGGTTTCTTCATTGAGTGATGCTTCCTTAATCGTTTTACACGCAGTGATACCGTCCATTATCGGCATTTGTATATCCATAAAAACTAAATCGTATTTATGCATTTTACATAGGCTAACGGCTTGAGAGCCATTGTGCGCCGTATCGATGGCTTCAATTTGCTCAGAGAGTAAGGTAGAAAGCAGCTTTAAGTTGGCATCATTATCATCCGCGATAAGCGCTTTCAAGGGCAGTATCTGCTCTCGGTTTTCTTCAATCCCAATACTAGGATGATCAAGGCGATAGGGGGCGGCGAGAATTTCGCATAGTTTTCTGTGATTGAGTGGTTTACTCAAGCAAGCATCGGCGCCACTGCCGATAAGGGATTCACGCATATTATGCGATATAGTATTGAGCATGAGGTATAGGTAATCGGCAGATTCTCGGGCTTTACTAATATAGCCCTTTACGGTTTGCATATGCTCAACGCTTGCCATGTTGCCAATGAGACAAACATCAAAATTAAAATCCTGTGTCAGAGCTGCTAAAAATTCATCTTCAGTTTGGCAGGCAGTAACTTGCATTTCCCATTCATGAAGTTGTGCTACAACAGAATAATGGGTATGTTCTTGTGGTTCAAAGTACAGCACCCTCTTATTATGGAGTGAACCGCAAGGTAAATCGTCGTTATAGAGGCGATTGGGTAATTCAAAAACAGAGTTGAATGTAAAGCATGTGCCGCTTCCAGATGCTGAGTTGAGCGTGATCCTACCTTTCATCGCTTCAACGATGTGTTTGGTTATGATAAGCCCTAAGCCCGTTCCGCCAAACTTTCGAGTGATACTAGAGTCAGCTTGCCCAAATGGAGTAAATAAGGCATCTTGTTTATCCATCGCAATGCCCACACCGGTATCACTGACCGACACTAAAAGAGATGCGTGCGTTTCGTTAAGCAACCGATGACTAATATCGACCTTCACGGAACCTTGCTCGGTAAACTTGATGGCATTACTGATCAAATTAATTAGGATTTGTTTTAATCTAGTTGGATCACCTACCAAGTTATCGGGTACTTGTCTATTTATCGAAATAGATAACTCTAGTTGTTTATCATGTGCACTCGGCGCAAGTAGGGTCATCACTTCATTGACAGCATCACGTAGCTGAAATTGAATGTTTTCCAAATCCATAGCACCCGCTTCGAGTTTTGAGAAGTCTAAGATATCACTGATAATAGTCAGTAGACTATTTGCAGATAATTCAATGGTATCTAAGTAGTCTTTTTGGTGTTTATTAAGGGGAGTTTTATATAACTGTCGGGTAAAACCGATGACACCGTTGAGAGGCGTGCGCAACTCATGGCTCATTTTTGCTAAAAAGTCAGATTTTACGCGGTTGGCATCTTGAGCCTCTTTCTTGGCAATATTTAACTGGATATTTTGTGTTTCATATTGTTCTAATGTTTCACGATAATCACTGGTGGCCTGATCAATGTGTTTTTGCATTTCGTCACGTTGACCTGTCATTTTATTATTTATTGTGTTCAAGCCTTGTCTAAGTAGTTCAAATTCACCTTGCATGTGACCTTGTATACCGATATCACGTTTACCTTCAACAAGTTTATCCGTTGCTAACAGTAACCTTGAAAGTGGCATAGTGAACATTCGGCTGACTCGTAATGACAGTAATGCACTGAGCAAGATAGCAATGAGTATAATGCTACTGCTTAAAATAAGAGCATGTTGCTGAGAGATTAATGCTTGGTCTTGACTGATCTCTACTGCCAAAATAGCAAGCGTGTCAGGGTGAGCTTCGCCCCAATCATTAGTGTGCTTGGCATAGTGTTTTATAGGTGTGTAAAAGACGAAGGTATCAGCGAGTTTTACCATTTCCGTTTGATGTAGCTGACTTGCGTCCCCTAAATAATACAATTTATTAAATTTTTCATGAAAATTGCTCGTCAGCAACAATTGATTGTCTTGATCGAATACGGAGATACTTTTAACTAAAGGCGCATGTTTGTTATGTGCCGTGCTTAAAACGCGATGTAAGTTTATGCGATCTTGAGAAACAATACTGTGCTCTGTCGCAATCGCGAGAGGTTCTGAAATACTGCTACCTTGTTGATTGAGAATTTGTTCAAGCTCAACATAGCGATTTACGGTAAAATAGCCTCCTAAGATTAAGCCGATCAGTACCGTGGGAATTAAAGTCAGAATAAGAATGCTATCACGCAGGCTAAATTTGGTCATCTGAGGCAGTTAGTCACAGTAATTATTTTGACTTTAGGTTATCGATTTCAGCGCTGATAAGCAATGTTTAAGGGGCAATGTTATGGCACAGATTTTTCGTCCAAAAAAGCGGACAGTAGATAAGCAAGCTATTGAAGTAAAAATACATTCGCTAGACCACCAAGGTCGTGGTGTTGCTAATCATAAAGGCAAAGTGTGTTTTGTCGAGGGAGCCTTGGTAAATGAACGAGTAAAAGCGCAAGTTTTGCAGGATAAGTCTAAATTAATTGAAGCTAAAACACTCCAAGTAATTGAGCCGAGCAATGAACGTGTCACGCCGTTCTGCCGCGATAATGACATATGTGGAGGATGTCAGACACAACACTTGGCACTTTCTTCACAGCTTTTTCATAAACAACAAGCGGTTGATAAGCTTTTTCAAAAATTTGCACAGTATGATGTAGAATGTTGGCAACCCGCGATTGAAAGTAAACCTAAGTATTACAGACGCAGCGCACGTATTGCGTGTTTCTATGATAAAGGGAATAAGCTTCTGAAATTAGGCTTTCGTGGTTTTAAGAGTAAAAAAATCGTTGAAGTAAAAAACTGTCAGGTTCTAACCGGCCATTTTGATAATATCTTTGAAGACTTGAGAGCGTTATTAAATAGCCGAGATGGGTATTGCTCTGTTAGTCATGTTCAATTATGCGATGCCGATAATGGCCAATTCGTACTGCTAAGGCATACAAAAAGTATTACGGCCCGCGATAAAGATTATCTGCAAGAGAAAAGTCACGCTTTGGGCTGGAAAATAGTATGGGATAATGGTGAAAAAGTGTCAGAGCTTAACGAACTGCCGTATTATATTGCAGATGATGTGCGTTTTAATTTCACATTGGATAATTTTGTACAGGTTAATGCTGAAGTAAATGTGGCAATGTTGATGCAAGCATTGGTGTGGCTAGAGGTATCTCATAGCGATAGGGTATTAGATCTATTTTGTGGTATTGGTAATTTCTCATTATTGCTCGCAAAACGAGCAAACAGTGTCATTGGTGTTGAAGGCTCAGCCTCATCTGTTGCAATGGCTAAACAAAATGCGCAAACTAATCATATAGAAAATGCAGAGTTCCATTGTTTTGACTTAACACAGGATATGGCGCAAGCGCCATGGTTTGACCAAAGTGCAAAGGTATTGGTGTTAGACCCTTCACGTACGGGAGCATTTGGCATATTGCAGCAAATGCCATTAACGCAATTCAATAAAGTACTTTATGTATCATGTGATCCAGTAACATTAGCCAGAGATAGCAAATTATTGCTAGATAGTGGGCTTTCACTTGTGAAAGTAGCGTTGATGAATATGTTCCCACATACAGGGCATATCGAAACAATGGCGTTATTCCAAAGGAGATAGTACAGATGGTTGCCACCCGTCAATCACATCAACAGCAGCAGTCGGATGACTTTTCAACTCGACTATCGCAACTCAGTTTATCTGCAGACAAGCTCGCTTATTTGCAGCGAGCACATGATTTATGCCCGGCTGAACTTGATGCTACAAGGTTACATAACGCCATTGAAATGGTGGAGATTTTGGCTGAGTTGAATTTTGATTCGGAGTCATTAGCAACCGCCTATTTAACCCCATACTTTTTAAATAAGCAAATTGACCTTGAAAACGTGCAAGCAGAATTTGGTGACAACGTGACTTTGTTGCTAAGTGGTGTAGAGCAAATGGCTACTATCAGTACATTGGCGCACCAAGGCAAAGGGAATGTGCAAATTGATAATGTGCGACGGATGTTGTTAGCCATGGTCGAAGATGTGCGTGCTGTTGTCATTAAGCTCGCAGAACAAATTTGTCATTTGCGGGCTGTTAAGAATTCAGGTGAGGAAGAGCGAGTAATTGCAGCCAAAGCGACAGCTAATATTTTTGCACCTTTAGCAAACCGCTTGGGAATTGGACAGTTAAAGTGGGAACTGGAAGACCTTTCTTTTCGCTATTTACACCCAAAAACATACAAATCGATTGCGAAACAACTTGCAGATAAGCGCTTAGATCGCGAAGCGTATATGGAAAATATGGTGCATTCAGTAACAACCAAGTTAGCTGAAGCGGGGGTAAAAGCGCAAGTTTATGGCCGTCCGAAGCATATTTTTAGTATTTATAAGAAAATGTCTCAGAAAAGCTACGAATTTGATCAGCTTTTTGATATTCGTGCAATGCGCGTTGTGGTTGATGAGCTTCAAGATTGTTATGCAGCGTTAGGAATTGTACATACGAACTGGCGCCATTTACCGAAAGAGTTTGATGATTATGTTGCAACGCCAAAACAAAATGGCTACCAATCAATTCATACGGTGGTTTTTGGACCAGAAGGCAAAACCATTGAAATCCAAATTCGCACAGAAGAGATGCATCAAGATGCCGAGCTAGGTGTTGCTGCACACTGGATGTACAAAGAAGGCGCGTTGCCAGGCAGAGGTTCGGGCTATGAGCAGAAAATTAGTTGGTTAAGGAAGTTACTTCAGTGGCAAGAAGAAGTAGTTGATGGTAGTGACTTAGCTGACGAACTGAAGAATCAAGTCGTTGAAGACCGGGTTTACGTTTTTACGCCAAAAGGGGATATTTTTGATTTACCTTTAGGAGCAACGCCACTGGATTTCGCGTATTACATTCACTCTAATGTTGGACACCGATGCATTGGCGCAAAGATTTTTGGTAAAATAGTGCCTTTCACACATAAACTCGTAACTGGCGATCAAATAGAGATATTAACGCAAAAAAACCCTTCGCCCAGTCGAGATTGGTTAAACCCCTCTCTTGGTTATATTCATTCTTCTCGAGCTCGCAGTAAAATACATCACTGGTTTAAGCAACAAGACCGCGATAAGAACTTGATAGCAGGAAAAGAGATATTAGACGTGCAATTGCATAAGCTGGGTTTGACGTATAAGCACTTAGAGCCCGCAATTTCTCGGTTTAATTTCAAAGAGCTTGACGATTTAATGGTTGCTATTGGGGCTGGCGATGTACGCATAAATCAATTTCTTAATTACATTATTGATAAGCCAGAAGAAGAAGCGACCGTAAAAATTTCGTCTCCACGTAAACATCGAGGAGATAAAAATGGCATTGTAGTGGATGGTGTCGGTAGCTTGATGAGTCACGTGGCCAAATGTTGTCAACCAGTTCCGGGAGATGACATTGTTGGGTATATTACACAAGGTCGAGGTATTGCTGTACATCGCAGTGACTGTGATTCGTTTATGCATATTTGTAAGCAAAAGCCTGAACGTGAGATTGCTGTAAGTTGGTCATCAGAAATACAAGCCGCTTATGCGATAACGGTTCGAATTGAAGCAAATGATAGACAGGGCTTAATTCGAGATATCAGCTCAGTACTGGCCAACGAAAAAGTGAATGTCCTCAATATGAACGTGCAAACAGATGATGCACGTGATGTGGCGATATTTGAGATGAAAATTGAAGTATCTGATTTATCAGCAATGAATAGACTGTTAACTAAACTCCATCAAATAGAGGGCGTGTTTGACGCTAAGCGTCAACATTGAGTGAAGAAAAAATGTCCGAAAATGTAGTGACACTATTAAAAATTATGGCCACTTTACGTGATCCTAAAACTGGTTGTGATTGGGATAAAGCACAAACACTTCACTCAATTGTGCCGCATACGATTGAGGAAGCTTATGAAGTTGCAGGGGCAATAGAAACAAATGATATGCCTGCATTAAAAAGCGAGTTAGGTGACTTGTTGTTTCAGGTAGTTTTTTATGCACAATTAGCACAGGAACAAAATTTATTTGATTTTGATGATGTGGTGGATACGTTAAATGAAAAGTTAGAGCGACGCCATCCTCATGTGTTTAAGCAACAAGTCACTTTGTCTGAATCAGAGCTAGAACAACAATGGCAAGACATTAAGTTACAAGAACGAGCACAACATACTCATAAGTCGAAAGTACTCTGGGATGATATACCTCGTATGTTGCCTGCATTGTCCCGAGCCCAAAAAATACAAAAGAGAGCTTCAGCATTGGGCTTTGATTGGCCAGACTATCATGGAGCACTTGAAAAAGTAGTCGAAGAAGTTGAAGAGGTCAGTGAAGCGTTAGAGCATGATCCGCATTCGACGCATAGTGCGGAAGAAATTGGAGACTTGTTATTTGCGACCGTTAATGTCGCACGACACGCGAAGCACGACCCAGAGCAAATACTCCGTCAAGCCAGCGATAAGTTTGTCGCGCGATTTTCCGATGTAGACACGGTTTTGCGCGAGCGCGGTGTAAACCTGCAAAAAGCAAGTTTGCAGGAAATGGATGACGCGTGGGAATATGTTAAAAAGCAACATAGGGATCAATGACTTTATAATTATTTAAGATTCAATTTATATTTTAACTGGATTGATACGAGCAACTTTGCTACACTATCGCCCCGTCTTGATTCTTATTTAAATTCCATTTTTCCTGATATTCTAGGGTTCGCATGAGTACAAAATTTATCTTCGTAACGGGCGGAGTTGTTTCCTCCTTGGGTAAAGGTATTGCAGCTGCATCATTAGCCGCTATTTTAGAAGCACGTGGCTTGAATGTAACTATTCTTAAGCTGGATCCCTATATTAATGTTGACCCAGGCACAATGAGCCCGATTCAACATGGTGAGGTATTCGTAACTGAAGATGGTGCTGAAACTGACCTTGATTTAGGTCATTACGAGCGCTTTATTCGCACCAAAATGACCAGCCGTAACAACTTCACACAAGGTCGTGTATTTGAAGATGTATTACGCAAAGAGCGTAAAGGTGGTTACTTAGGTGCTACAATTCAAGTGATCCCGCATATTACCAATGACATCAAACGCCGAGTATTAGAAGGCGCGGAAGGTCATGATATCGCCATTGTTGAGATTGGTGGTACGGTTGGTGACATAGAGTCACAACCGTTTTTAGAAGCGATTCGTCAGTTAGGTACAGAACTTGGCCGTGAAAGTGTATTATTCATGCACCTAACCCTTGTGCCATTCCTTGGTGCGGCGGGTGAAGTAAAAACTAAGCCAACTCAGCATTCAGTAAAAGAATTACGTTCAATCGGTATTCAACCTGATATTCTGGTTTGTCGTTCAAATTGTAAACTGCCAGCAAATGAACGAGCGAAGATTGCCTTGTTTACGAACGTTGAAGAGAAAGCGGTTATTTCTTTGCAAGATGTTGATAGCATTTATAAGATCCCTGCATTGCTTAAATCTCAAGATTTAGACAACTTAGTGTGTCGTCGTTTCCACCTAGATGTGCCTGAAGCGGATCTTGTTGAGTGGGAACAAGTGTTGTACCAAGAATCAAATCCGACAGGCGAAGTCACGATTGGTATGGTTGGTAAGTACATTGAATTACCTGACGCATATAAATCCGTGAATGAAGCATTAAAACATGCGGGCTTGAAAAACCGAGTGACCGTGAATATAGAGTATGTTGATTCACAAAATGTTGAAAGCAAAGGTGTTGAATTATTATCGCATCTTGATGCTATTTTGGTACCGGGCGGTTTTGGTAGCCGAGGTGTTGAAGGTAAGATACTTGCAGCCAAATATGCGCGTGAAAATAAAGTACCATACTTAGGTATTTGTTTGGGCATGCAAGTTGCATTGATTGAATATGCACGAAATGTTGCTGGTCTTGAAGGTGCAAACTCCACAGAGTTTGATGCAGAATCACCACATCCAGTTGTGGGGTTAATCACGGAATGGCTAGATGCAGAAGGTAAAGTTGAAATCCGTGATGAAGCTTCGGATTTGGGTGGCACAATGCGTCTTGGTTCTCAGAAGTGCCATGTAAAAGACAACTCAAAAGTATTCGAAGCTTATGGTAGCAACGAGATCTTTGAGCGTCACCGTCATCGTTATGAAGTAAATAACAACTATGTTGAGCGCCTTGAGCAAGCTGGTTTGCAGTTTACTGGTTTGTCAGAAGACAAGAAGCTAGTGGAGATCATTGAAAATAAAGATCACCCTTGGTTTGTAGCCGCACAGTTCCACCCAGAATTTACTTCAACACCGCGAGATGGACATCCATTATTTGAAGGCTTTGTAGCAGCTGCACATCGCTTCCAAAAAGCAGAGTCATAATTAAGAAAAGCCGTGCAATCGCACGGCTTTTTTATTGTGTGAAAAAGTATGTATCGCAGTGAATCACTACCAGTATTTAATGCAATGCTTATTTGGTAATAACAGGATAGTAAGCACTTAACAATAAACTCACCATTTTGGGAATAAGAGGAATCAAGATGTCAAAAATCGTAAAAGTGATTGGCCGTGAAGTTATGGACTCACGCGGTAACCCAACAGTTGAAGCTGATGTTCACCTAGATACAGGTGCATGGGGGCGCGCATGTGCACCATCTGGCGCATCGACTGGCACCAGAGAAGCACTTGAGTTACGAGATGGTGATAAGTCACGCTATTTAGGTAAGGGTGTATTAACGGCCGTTAATTTCATCAATACTGACTTAGCACAAGCGTTAGAAGGTAAAGATGCCTTAGCACAACGCGATGTTGATCAAATTATGATTGACTTAGATGGCACAGAGAACAAAGAAAAATTTGGTGCAAATGCAATCCTAGCCGTGTCTTTGGCAACAGCGAAAGCTGCAGCCCAAGAAAAAGGGGTTGCATTATATGAACATATTGCCGATATCAATGGCACATCTGGTCAGTATTCAATGCCGGTACCAATGATGAATATCATTAATGGCGGTGAGCACGCTGATAATAATGTGGATATTCAAGAGTTCATGGTGCAGCCTGTTGGTGCGTCTAGTTTCCGTGAAGCATTGCGTATTGGTGCCGAGATATTCCATAGCCTTAAAAAAGTTTTGAGTGCTCGTGGCTTAAATACGGCTGTAGGTGATGAAGGTGGTTTTGCGCCAAACTTGAAGTCAAATGAAGAAGCGTTAGAAGTGATCACTGAAGCCGTTAATGCAGCTGGTTATGAAATGAATAAAGATGTAACACTGGCATTAGATTGTGCTGCATCAGAATTTTACGTTGATGGTAAGTATGACCTAAAAGGTGAAGGTAAAGTATTCGACTCAGAAGGTTTTGCAGGTTTCTTAGCTGATTTAGCGGCACGTTACCCGATTATTTCTATCGAAGATGGCTTAGACGAAAGTGATTGGACGGGTTGGAAAATCTTAACTGATAAAATTGGTGACAAAGTACAATTAGTAGGTGATGATTTATTCGTAACGAATACGAAAATCCTAACACGCGGTATTGAAGAGAAAATTGGTAACTCGATTTTGATCAAGTTCAACCAAATTGGTACATTATCAGAAACACTTGATGCCATAAAAATGGCGCAAGATGCAGGCTTTACGGCTGTGATTTCTCACCGTTCAGGTGAAACTGAAGATGCAACTATTGCAGACCTTGCTGTTGGTACTGCTGCTGGTCAAATTAAAACGGGTTCACTATGTCGTTCAGATCGTGTTGCTAAATATAATCAGCTACTTCGTATTGAAGAAGCACTAGGTGATAAAGCAACATATAAAGGTCGAAGTGAGATAAAAGGTCAGTAAATAATACGCCTTAAAAAAGCCGCCATATTGGCGGCTTTTTTGTAGCCAAAGACCAGTAAGTACAGCTTAAAAGGAAATGTAATTATCCTTGAAAGTGTTCTGTTAATATTTGTTGAGTAAATTTTGTTTTTAAATAAAACCCTCTCGGTAAAGTTTTGGTGAGTTTCCCATGCGGTCCAATGACGTCAGTTAGGGCTTTACTGTTTGCTGCCTTAGGCCTTATCTGCATAACTTCACCTAGGTGACCAGATATTTGTTCTATTTTCCCGAGTGCGATCAACTCAATTTGCTCTTCCCAATCTCTTTGTAATTGGTTAATTTGATAGGTGTTGGGTTGCCATAAAAAACCAGAGCCAATTATTCTGTCAATCGGCTGTAACGCTCTTTCAGCTAAAACGGGCAACCAAAGAACATGGGCTAACTTTTTTTTAACGCTGCTATCATGAAATGTTGCGCCTGTAAGTCCAGTTAATGGAACAGTTGTTACGTAGGTGGTTTCAAGAGGCTTACCATTGTATCCAATAGGCAAAGATTTTAATTCAATCCCCAGTAGCTCGAAATCAGGAAGCGGTTTTGAACCAGCACTTGCGCCTAGTACATATTCTAATAACTGTCCTGGCCAGCCTTTTTCTTTGAGTAAATGTTCTGGTGTCTTAAATTGATACTGAGCCGCGAGCTCTCCCAAAGTAACCCCTGCTATGTCGTTTACGCGTTGCATGAGCTCATTTATTGTTGCTGGTGGGGATGGTCTTTGCACGATACCCTCAAGTTAGTGATCAAAGTAATTATGCCAACATTGTAACCTAAATATTTCAATTACATGAGTGGTTAACACCATTGAATGTAAAGAATTCAGATAAGGTTAAGGGCTTATTTTGAGAGTAAAAAATGACGTTAAGAGCCTGTTATAAAGTTCATTTCGAGGTGTGTTTTTTTATGCAAATATAACTGACTTCTTGATAAAATAGGTTGTTACAATTAATGGTTTCATCAATATAAACAAAGTACTAAATTCATTAAGAAAAAATGTGTTTATACATCTAATAAAAGACTCACACCACTTTCATTTATTTTTTTAGCTGCATCCACTAACGATAGTAACTTAGGCTTTGACTCATTTGTTGAGAAAGCGCTTACGCAGTTTTTAATCGACGAAGATGCTCAGGTGGCTTCTATTGCCATAGTTAGTGGGCAGCACTTGATTGGCTTTTCTACTATGTTATCGGCTGACTCACATGGAATAACCATGCTACGCAGCTTCTGCCTTGTATAAAATCCAATCAAACTGCTGCACAAATGAACCTGAAAGAACAACAGCCCCTAACATCAACTACTGACTCATAACACGCTATATGCATTATTTACTTACCTCCAGCTTGAATATGACACCCTATCGCAAACGCTACTTGCAGGAAGTGCAAACACACATGGGCATGCATTTTTTGGAACACATATAAATATGATTCAAGTTCGCCAATGCTTTATCACAGTGGAGGGTCAATAGGGACTTCTAGTTGGTTAGCCCTATACCCTGAACAGGGGGGTATATTTCTCGTCACAAATATAGCGGCTGACAACACGCAGGATAAGTTAAATGAAATTGCCAACATAATCGTTGATAAATACACAAAAGCTGCTGAGTTAAAATAATAAGTGAGTAGATAAATCCTAGTAGTTAGCAGCCTTGCTAACTTTTAACTAGAGTTGGAAAGTTATGCTTTTCCTTGTTGTATTAAAGCATAAAGGCTGAGTTCGGTGTGTAGTATAAAGGTTCAAACTCTCCCAGCCTGCTTTCAACGTCACTTTAAAGAGTTCTGATCAGACAAAATGCGTGGTTGTTTTTTGTACTAAGCGTTTTTTGTCTAAATAAAAACCACATATTTATACAGTGTTTTTGATTAAGTTATTGATACTAAATGAAAAGAGAAGCTTTGTGACAAGAGCTAATATTGCACACAGCATTAGATTTTGGATAAATACAACTATATAAACATAATTATCCACAGAAACTGTGGAAAAGGTGGGGTAATTATATGTAAATTGTGGATTTGTTTGTATATTAGCCTTTTTCCTTCTTTTAATTTGGCAAGCTGTGGATAACATGAGTGAAAGCGTGAATAATGTTTGCTGTGTGGCATAAGTTGTGGAACAATCATTAAAAATCGACTTATAAAAGAGGCACTAAGGTGATTGATGCCGAAGGTTTTCGTGCCAATGTCGGAATTGTTATCTGTAACAATCAAGGACAGGTGTTTTGGGCACGTAGATATGGGCAGCACTCCTGGCAATTCCCCCAAGGTGGTGTTGATGAAGGTGAAACCCCTGAACAAACAATGTATCGTGAACTCAACGAAGAAGTTGGTTTGAAACCGGAAGATGTTGAGATTGTAGCAAGTTCCAAGCATTGGTTACGGTATAAACTGCCAAAGCGTTTGATCCGTAGGGACTCAAGCCCAGTTTGTATAGGTCAGAAACAAAAATGGTTTTTGCTAAAATTACGATGTAAAGATGAGGATGTTGATTTACTTCATACTCATCACCCTGAGTTCGATGATTGGCGCTGGGTTAGTTATTGGTATCCTGTCAGGCAAGTTGTATCATTTAAACGAGATGTATATAGAAGGGTGATGAAGGAGTTTGCGCCATTTGCAATGCCTTTTCATAAGAGAGAGCATAGCCACCGTGACCAGCCGTGGCGTAATAGAAAATAAATAGTGAGGCCATGTGTTAGCGACATTACGAAGTATTGTAGAATCGGTTGCACAACAGCCAACTTTAAATGATGCATTAAGTCAGTTTGTATCTTTAGTTAAAGACGCTATGAATACTGAGTGTTGCTCGATTTATTTTGCTGATTATAGTCAAGATAATTTTGTACTGATGGCAAGCGACGGGTTAAACCCTGATGCCATCGGTCATTTTGTTATTGGTTTTACGGAAGGACTTGTTGGGCTAGTCGCACAGCGTGAAGAGCCGATCAATATTGCACATGCACAATCCCATCCACGCTTTAAGCACTCCCCTGAAGTCTGCGAAGAAGGCTATAACGCATTTTTATCTGTGCCAGTTGTACACCAACGTAAAGTATTGGGTGTTATTGTGGTGCAGCAAAAGATTGCGAGGGTATTTAGTCATGATGAAGAATCATTTTTAATCACCTTATCTGCACAGTTGGCTTCTCAATTGGCTCATGCTGAAATTCAATCATCACTTGCTCAGGATGCCTTCTCTCATCAGACGTCCGTATTAAAAGGCGTACCAAGTATGCCAGGAATAGCAATTGGCGAAGCATTTGTTTTACTGCCCAAGCTAGATTTTACGAGTGTTGAATCACAAAAAGTGAATAATGTAGAGCAGCAGCGAGCGCTTTTCCTACAAGCTGTTACAGCAACAAGGCAAGAGTTTAAAGTATTGGCTAATACTTTGAGTGATAGTATTCCAAAAGAAGCATTGGCTGTATTTGAGGTATATCAGCAGTTGCTTGATGCCCAAAGTTTAGGTTTGCAAGTTGAGCAGCAGTTAGTTGATGGTTGGTGCGCAAAAAGTGCATTAAAGCATGTAATAGACTCGCTAGTATCACAATTTAATGCGATGCAAGACCCTTATATCAAAGAGCGTGCGATTGACGTGAAAGATATTGGGCTTCGAGTCTTACATCACTTGATGGCGACTGAGCAGACTGTAAAAGCTTATCCTGAAAATACCATATTGGTTACTCATACGTTAGTGCCTATGATGTTGGCCGATATCCCAAAAGAGAGGCTCAAGGGCGTAGTCAGTGTTCAAGGCGCAGCCAACTCACATGCTTCTATTTTAACTCGTGCGATGGGGGTACCTGCCATTTGGGGCGTCGAAGATATTCCATTATTACAATTTGAAGCTAAAGATCTAATCTTAGATGCCTATGCTGGGCGGTTATATATTTCCCCATCGAATAGCCTGCGTCATGAATATGAACAGTTGAGACATCATGATAGTGCACTGCATGATAAGTTCGAAGCGGAGCACGCATTAGAACCCGAAACGTTAGATGGTGAGAAAATAAGTCTATTGTTAAATGCTGGACTCAATTTATCTACAGAGCAAGTAAGTGCTAACTATTGTGATGGTGTGGGCTTGTATCGAACTGAATCATGGTTTATGCAAAAAGGTCAGTTTCCCACTCAAAGTGAACAGGAAAAGTGGTATAGAGAAGTACTTAGTCGATATCACCCAAGCCCTGTTGTGATGAGAACATTGGATATCGGTGGTGACAAAGTTCTAGATTATTTTGATATTAAAGAAGAAAACCCGTTTCTCGGTTGGCGAGGGATCAGGGTATCGCTTGACCATCCTGAAATATTTCTCGATCAAATTAAGGCTATGATCAAAGCGAATGTTGGTCTCGGCAATTTACGGATCATGCTGCCGATGGTAAGCCGTACAGAAGAAGTTGATGAAGCTTTACAATTGATTGAGCAAGCATATTTTGAATTGCAAGATGATTGGGCTGATCCGTTTTTGTTAATGGATAAACCTGAAATAGGCGTTATGTTGGAAGTACCTTCGAGCGTTTACTTGTTAAGTGATTGGGCCGATAAAGTAGATTTTTGCTCCGTTGGCAGCAATGATTTGACGCAATACTTATTGGCGGTTGATCGTAATAACTCTCGAGTTGCAGAGTTATTTGACCCTTATCACCCAAGTGTATTGAGAGTGTTGAACCATATCGCAATAACATGTCAAGAGGTTGAATTATCATTTAGTTTATGTGGGGAACTGGGCGGCGAACCTGAAGGGGCCATTTTATTGGTTGCAATGGGCTACCGCCGCTTGAGTATGAATATTTCGGCACTCAATAAGGTGAAGTGGGTGTTACGCCGGTTACGGGTTGAAGATATGGAAATGCTTTTGAATGAGTGCTTGGCGCAATCTTCTGTTAAGCAAGTGCATAGGCTCTTACGTAGTTTTATGATTGAACATGATTTTAGTGAGTTGTTATACCATTCAAAATAGCACTTTCCTTAGTGCGTCAATAGTTAGAATAGGCTACCATAGCCGCGAAAAAGCAGAAGAGAAACAATTCATGACCGAAACCCTTCTATTGATAGTTTGTTGTGCCTTGCTTGGCTGTGGTGTTGGTTTCTTGGCTGGGTTATTAGGGATTGGTGGAGGGCTTATCATTGTACCTGCTTTAAGCAGTATTTTACTGTACTTTGAAGTGGTGGATTCACCTCACATCTTAGTAGTGGCAATTGCAACGTCATTGGCTTCAATTTTATTTACGTCTACTTCATCAGCGCTTGCTCATCATAAGAAAAAAAATGTGCCATGGGATATTACGCCATGGATTATGGGGGGGGTTGCATTCGGTGCGTTAGTGAGTGGTTTTATTGCAGGTTTATTGCCAGAAGCAGCGATACGAGTTATTTTCTCTGTCAGTGTGGTGTTGATAGCATTAAAAATGCTGCATAGCAGTACAAAAATCCAGCAAAAAAAACGGGCTTTACCCAATCATCTTGTTTTAAGTGGTTTAACCGCTATGATGGGAGGGCTATCAGCAATGATTGGTATTGGAGGTGGGGCGTTGCTAGTTCCACTTTTGACTTATTTTGCTGTTGACATGAAAAAAGCGATTGGTTGTGCTTCTACAAGTGGTATTGTCATCGCGCTTTTTGGCTCTGTGGGGTATGTAACTTCGGGTAGCATTCATCACACATGGGCACAAGGTTTTGCTGGTTTTGTATATTTGCCAGCACTTTTTGGTATTGTTCTGACGTCTTGGTTTACGGCCCCTATTGGTGCTAAAGCAACGCAGTATTTACCCACTTCAATGATTAAAAAGATATTTGCAGCTTTATTACTTTTTATTGCTGTCAGTATGATAATGAACTAAAGGACGGCTATGGCTTTACAGTTTCCTGAAATAGACCCAATTATTTTTTCAATTGGACCATTTTTTTCAATTGGACCATTGAGCGTACGTTGGTATGGCGTAATGTACTTAATTGGTTTTACATTTGCTATGTGGCTAGCGAATCGACAAGCAGAGAAGCCAAACTCTGGATGGACGAAAGAGCAAGTGAGTGACATGCTGTTTTATGGTATGTTGGGGGTTATACTTGGAGGCCGGATTGGCTATGTATTATTTTATCAATTCTCCCATTTTTTAGAAAACCCGCTATACCTATTAAGAATTGATCAAGGTGGTATGTCTTTTCATGGTGGGGCTTTAGGCGTTATTGCGGCGATTGTTATTTTTGCTATTCGTACTAATAAATCGATTCTCTGTGTGGGAGATTTTGTTGTGCCATTGGTCCCAGTCGGGTTATTAGCCGGGCGAGTTGGTAATTTTATCAATGGCGAGCTCTGGGGGCGAACTACAGATGTTCCTTGGGCTTTTGTATTTCCTACTGGTGGACCTTTGCCAAGGCACCCTTCACAGTTATATGAAGCCTTATTTGAAGGGTTAGTTTTATTTATTATGCTGATTTGGTTTGCAAAGCGACCAAGACCAGCGGGCAGTGTTGCTGGTTTATTTTTGTTAGGCTACGGTATATTTAGGTTTTGTATTGAATACTTCAGAGAACCAGATGCACATATTGGATTGTATGGTGGTGTGATATCACAAGGGCAGATTTTATCATTGCCAATGGTTATTGCCGGTGCAGTACTCATGGCTTGGGCGTATAAGAGACAGTCTTTAGAACAGTCGCAATCAAATAGTTAAATTAAGTTAAGTTATGAAGCAATATTTAGAGTTAATGCGCCATGTAAAAGAGCAGGGCACAAAAAAAGAAGATCGAACTGGTACAGGGACCGTTAGTGTTTTTGGATACCAAATGCGCTTTAATTTGCAGGAAGGTTTCCCTTTAGTTACGACTAAAAAATGCCATATGCGCTCAATTATTCACGAATTGTTATGGTTTTTAAAGGGCGAAACTAACATTGCCTATTTAAAAGAGAATGGCGTGAGTATTTGGGATGGCTGGGCAACTAATGATGGTGAGTTAGGGCCTGTGTACGGTAAGCAGTGGCGCTCATGGAGTGGTCCCAATGGTGAAGTTGTAGATCAAATTCAAGATATTATTGAACAAATTCAAAACAACCCAGACTCGCGCAGACTTATAGTGAGCGCTTGGAATCCTGCATTATTGCCGGATACAAATTATTCGCCAAAAGAAAATGCGCAAATGGGAAAGCAAGCACTCCCTCCTTGTCATACTTTATTTCAGTTTTATGTATTAGATGGGAAGCTTTCTTGTCAGCTTTATCAGCGAAGTGCCGATATTTTCTTAGGTGTACCATTTAACATTGCAAGTTATGCATTATTAACGATGATGATTGCTCAAGTATGCGATTTACAGCCTGGAGATTTTATTCATACGTTCGGTGATGCGCATTTATACTCTAATCATATGGAGCAAGTGGACGAACAATTATCTAGAGTTCCGTATGCAAAACCCACAATGAAAATTAACACAGAAGTAAAAGATATTTTTGCTTTTAAATATGAAGATTTTGAACTGGAGAACTACCAGGCTCACCCACATATTAAAGCACCTGTGGCTATTTAGGAGAGAAAATGAAAGCCGTTATTCCTGTTGCGGGACTTGGTACTCGCATGTTGCCAGCAACGAAAGCAATCCCAAAAGAAATGCTACCCATTGTTGATAGGCCGCTTATTCAATATGTTGTTAGTGAAGCGGTGTCAGCTGGCATTAAAGAGATTGTACTTGTTACTCACTCTAGTAAAAACTCGATTGAGAATCACTTTGATACGAGTTTTGAACTTGAAGCAACATTGGAGAAGCGAGTTAAGCGACAGTTGCTCGCCGAAATACAGTTAATATGCCCGAAAGATGTAACAATTATTCACGTAAGACAAGGTGAGGCTAAAGGGCTAGGGCACGCCATTAACTGTGCAGCCCCAATTATTGGAGACTCCCCTTTTGTGGTGATGTTACCAGATGTGCTTATAGACGATGCGTCGAGTGATTTAACGAAGGATAACTTAGCAGAAATGCTGAATCGATTTAAAGAAACAGGGAAAAGCCAGATAATGGTAGAGCCTGTCGCGCATGAGAATGTTGATAAGTTTGGCATCGCAGATATTGGCGATGTTGTACTTGATGCGGGCGCTAGTTGTGACTTAAATCTATTAGTAGAAAAGCCAAGCATTGAAGATGCTCCTTCAAATTTGGCTGTGGTGGGCCGATATGTACTGAGTAAAAATATTTGGCCTCTGTTGGCAAAAACTCCACTGGGTGCAGGTGATGAAATACAGTTAACAGACGCAATTGCTATGCTTATGGATGAAGATGCTGTGCAAGCGTACGCAATAAAAGGGCGAAGCCATGATTGTGGTAGTAAGTTAGGGTATTTACAAGCTAATATAGAGTATGCTTTACGTAGAAGCGAGTTTGCTAGTGACTTAAAAAAGCACATTAAGTCACTTTTATAATCGATTTTTTGAATTAACCTACATTTCTAATTAGGCGACCATTGTGCTCAACCAAAACTGGTGTATGGTCGCTCTATTCCTTCTCATAAATATACAAGTATGAATTACATACAGGCTCTAATTTTTCGAATTACCTAATACAGTAACTGTAAGGTTAGTAACCATTCTTTTCTATGAAGTAACTTGTTGCGGCAAGGCTTTGCCATGCATACATGGGTTAAAGTATATCGGGTAAATACGCACATGGGTCTGCTGAGGCTATTTTTTATTATGGGTTTGTATCGCTGTTGCGAAGCCTCGATAAGTGAGTCAGTTTTTAGAAACTAAAATCATGCAGCGTTTGTAACGATTATTTAAGTTAATAGGTACTCAATTTGGGGCTGTGAAATCACAAAAACTACATTACATGCAAGAAGGTAGGTAAATGATAGAAATGCTCATTGCTTTTTTGTAGAACGAGCAAACTGTGTTGAATGAGCAGCGTAACAGCAATATTGTATTACAATGACGAGCCTAAGATAAGTCATGAGTGCGTGTAACCAAATTTAGGTATGCTTTTTGCATTTGATAAGCAAATGATATTAGGATACGCACAATGCAATATTTACTCGTAATACTGATAGCGCTATTGGGCGGGTGTCAACTCGTTGAAGAACCTGCACCTAAGCATGTGGCATATATTGCGCCTGCAAAAAGCATGGCACCTTATACGGTGCATGAGTATGTCAGTAGTTTGACTGTGCAATTGAGTAATATAACAGGTATGCGTAAGAATAATGCACGTATCGCTATTACAAGCTTTTTTAAAGCTGATGCGTTAAGTACTGGACTCGCGAATCAGCAAGTCGTAGGCCTTAGTCAGCAGATTCAAGAAAGCCTACTCACCCAGTTTACTCAACTTGGTTATCATACGATAGAGCACCGACTTGACACACAAATGACTCTTTTGAGTAACGCAGAAAGTATGTTGAGCCGAAATGCAGAGTCATTACGACTGCGCCAAAATATTGACTTTATCGTCACTGGAACACTGACACAGCAACAGCATGCTTACATAGTTAATGCTAGGCTGATAAATATGCAAGATGGACGTATTGTTTCAGCAGCTACAGCTGAGATACCGATAAATACGATGTGGACGGATGAAAAGGTCCAACAACGAAATGGTTTAATTTACCGAACTGAATACTAACGAGGAATCATCATGAAATTTCTATTTGTCGCGTCAATTTTTCTATGTACAGCTGGTTGCTCGATGTTTAATGCAAAAATGACGAGTAGCCAAGCTGAAGATACAATCGCAAATGATTCTCGAACTGTGGCAGCTCCAATGGCGAGTGCGCATTTATTTCAATCCAAAAAGGCGGTGCCCAATACGGCTTCTCAAATGACCTCTATTAGTCGGAAAAATATAAACCACTATGTCCGAGGTATGATGCAAGATATGGCTGAAAATTTGCAGTATGTTAATCAAAAGACCCCATTGGCAGTATCGAGCTTTGTTTTTCTAGATGATGAATATGATGATTCATCATTATTAGGCAATCAACTATCGGAAAGCTTTATGCATGAGCTACATCATTTTGGCGTTTCTGTGATCGACTTCAAAACGACAGACTATATGCGAGTGACACCTCAAGGAGATTTTGTATTCAGCCGTGATTATTTGGAATTAAATGAGGATCAAAACTTTCAATATGTGTTGGCGGGTACTTTGGTAAATCATCAAGGGGGAGTACTTGTTAATGCACGAATTATTGGATTAATGAGTAAAGCGGTAGTTGGCTCTGCTCAAGGGTTTATTCCGCAAACGGTTGTGGATGCATTAGGCAGCAGTTATCGAACAGATGGGATTATGATGAAGAAAGCGGATCGGTGAGGTAATTATGTTATTAATAAGTATTAGAGGCTTAGTTATTAGTTGTATTCTGTTGGTGTTTTCTGGATGTACGATGACAGATTGGTATGCAACTAAACAGCCCGTTATCCACAAAGAACCGAGTACTATGAATGATAAAATGTACGATGAACTAGAGGCAGGAGAAGCTGAAGTACTGAACTCAACGACCGTATATTATCCACAAAGTCACCATGTGAAACTAGAAAGTTATGTAGAGCAAATGGCGTTAGACTTGGTCGATACGATGGTGTCAGAGCAAGCGATTAATATTGCAGTTGCGTCTTTTGTAAATTTAGATCGTTCCTTACAGGTCAGTACTCAGTTAGGTAACCAGCTTTCAGAAACTTTTATTCATCAATTGCAAAAGTTTGGGTACGGTGTTGTTGATTTTAAAACCACCAACCAAGTCGCTGTCACGGGGTATGGTGATTTTGTTTTTTCGCGTGATATAAAACAACTTACAGGTGATAGAATTGCAAGTCATGTATTATCAGGCACCTTGTTGTACAGAGTGAATGGGGTAGAGGTGAATGCGCGTGTGATTGATATTGAGTCGAAGCGTGTTATTGCCAGCAGCACTAAGTTAGTACCAACTTATGTAATTCACGGCTCATCAATAGAGTCTTAAGCCGCTGAGGATATGAAGGTTACACTTTTTCTGTAAAAGGTTTACAGATACTGAAATTTAAATGACAATTGTTTTCATTTGAATTTGGTTTACTGTTGCTACACTTTATTTTAATTTTTATTTATGGCTTTTTCTTATGCCTATCTGCTGGTGCCTTAGCTAATATCGGAAAAGTTCAAGCTCCAAAATTACTGTCTGTTTCAAATAACCCTGAACGTATTGAAGTCGTTGGGGTGCGCAAGCGCCTCTATGAAAAAGGGCTATTAAAAGACAGCATAGTCAAAACAGAACTCATTTCAGAACAGCAAATTAAAGCAACTCAGGCCGCAAATTTAAGCGAGGCCATTTCCAACTCTATAGGGATTAGAGTTTCTAATGAATGTTCAATGTGCGGTGCAAAGCGGGTGATGATAAATGGCCTTAAAGGTGAGCATACGAATGTTTTAGTTGATGGTATTCCACTTCACACAATGTTGTCTGGGTTTTATGGGCTAGATGCAGTAGCAATGTCAGGTATTGGAAAAATCGAAGTTGCAAGAGGGGCTGGTGCTTCTCTCATTGCACCAGAGGCGATTGGTGGAACTATAAACTTAGTCACTCAAACACCGACTGAAAGTGGCGGTGAGCTTGATGTTTCTTTAGGAAATTTAGGGTATCGAAAGTTTGCCTTCATGGGGTCCGCGGTGCCAAAAGGGCATGGTATCAGTACCAGTATGATTGTTCAATTAGATGAACGTAAGCAGTATGATGGAGATAATAATGGCGTGAGCGAAAGTCCGCAGTTAGAAAATCAATCATTTACGACATTACTATCATATGACTTTGATCGGGATACTGATATTCGAATTCGCTTTAATCATACTAAGTCAGAGGTATTTGGTGGTCCTATTTTAGGGGATGATTCAGGTACTATAAAAGATGTGCTAGCGAGTGTGTCATTAGGAGAAGCTCCTGCATTATTTGCTCAAGGACATGTCAATGACCGCTATATAGGGCATCCGTGGGAGACGGCTGAGTGGGTAAAAACACAAAGAAATGAAATACTAGGGTCAGTATTAAGAGAATTTGGATCGTCTTTTAATGGAACATTGAGTGTAGCCCGTGTTAATCATAAACAAGTGTCATTTTATGAGGGAGTTGATTATGATGCGAAAGATAATATGGATTATGTCGACCTAAGACTAAATTGGGATTTTAATTCAGACCACTTAATGACATTTGGCGTAGATTATCGGAATGAGCAAATGCGCTCTCACTCTCGTGCACTTG
Organism: Pseudoalteromonas sp. MMG013; assembly: GCF_018100885.1. NCBI lineage: Bacteria > Pseudomonadati > Pseudomonadota > Gammaproteobacteria > Alteromonadales > Pseudoalteromonadaceae > Pseudoalteromonas > Pseudoalteromonas sp. MMG013. The sequence goes on from NZ_JAGJEE010000006.1 coordinate 249,871, forward strand.
CAACACTGAATAACTATGTATCGGATAGTTTTGATTATTTGGTGCAAGGTATCTATTTACAAGATTCATGGACGGTAAATACGTGGTTAGAAGTATCGACAGCCATGCGATTAGATCATGTCAAAGCTGATTTTGTTGACCCGATGAAAATGGGGATCGAGATTGATAAAACATTACTCTCTCCAAGAGTTGATAGTAGGGTTTTTCACTCGGAGGAATTGACGTCACGCTTGTCTATTGGACAAGGTTACCGTGCACCTTTGTCATTTTTTGAAAGTGATCATGGAATTCTAGATGCGCAAAAAGGGTACCTAATTGATGTGTCTCAACTTGAACGGTCCAAAAGTATCAGTTATTCGCTTAATTTTGAGAACGAAACATGGATAAACACCGCATCTATTGCATATACACAAGTAGAAGGGTTAGCTAGTTTAGAGAGTAATGATGCCGGCACACCTGTTTTGAGCCAATTAACTCAAACTGCTAGTGTGTTGGCGATAGACTTTGCGCTTTCGTATCAACTAAATAAAATGTTCAATATTGCTCTATCAGCAGAAGCATATAAATACAATGATCCCTTTAGGGCATCTTTTGCAATTGCCCCCATAGAAAAGCGGGGAACCGTTTCTTTTAATTGGCAGTATATCCACCATACCTTAGATCTGACTTTAGTTTATGTAACCAGTCGTAACCTTAAAGATTATAATTACTTTGGATATAACGATGTTAAAAATAAAAAGCTAAAACCAACGGATGTACCAGCATTTTCGACCGTTGATTTCAAATATCAATTTAATTGGACGCGCGGTCTAACCTTATATATTGGTGCCAATAATGTACTGAATTATAGCCAAGCCCGTACAGGGAGCTCCCCGTTATTATTTGATGCCGAAGGTGGATATGACGTGACATATATTTACGCTCCTATGCGAGGAAGAATGGTATATGCTGGATTTGATTGGGATTTCTAAATTAGTCAGAAGCGTTCTATGTGTTTTGATATTGATGATAAGCGGGGCTGGATATGGGTATGTTGAGCAGCTTACCAGGCGGTTGGATGATGGAAGTGATAGTTCTTTGTACAACTTGCATGGACCAATATTAACTCTGAGCTTTTTCACACCAGAATGTACTTGGTGTAAAAAACAGCATCGTGTGTTA
>NZ_JAGJEE010000060.1:0-4054 GCF_018100885.1 Pseudoalteromonas sp. MMG013
TGGGCAGAGCGCAAAGCAAAGATTGATATCATTACTATGGGCCGTATATAAACTTGGCGTTTATGTGAAAAATAGGCCCATAGGTAACGCTTATAATTTTCAGTAGGGAGAATTTATAGTATCAATTTAACTGTTTAAAACCATAATTCGGCTGAAAAGTTCTTTATTTTTCTTAATTAGTTAAAACTATTACTATCAATGTTTTAACCGATTTATATAGCGGTTTAAGAATGAAAACCAAATTGAATTACGAATAAAATCAAACCAATAAATTATTTTTAAGATACAAATTTTGACTGAATGTTTAATGCTCAATACGTTATAGCTAAGCACGACATTGTTGCGACACTGAGCGCTTTAACAACAAGATAAAGTTGAGATAATCTATGAAAATAAGAAAATTAATACCTCATTTAGTATTTGCCTTAACGCCTATCGCCTCGTCGGTGGCTTTAGCCAATACTTGCCCAAACGTGAACTCTGAAGACATCACCGCATTTTCTGAAAAGTTTGATGAACTCAAAGGGAAGTTTAAAGAAGTTGCAGCCCAAGAAAAGTTACCCTCTGAACCCATAGGCAGTGACTTAGCAGGGCTAGAAAATGCGTCTCCTGGTTTTGCTGAAGTAGCGGGCAGCCTTGCTGAAGTTGGCGGTACTCTGCTGGGGGTTGAAATGGGCTTGGGAGGTTTAGCCGCGGGTATTAGAGACCACAATAATGAAGAAATTATAACGAGTAGCGTCACAATTGGCACGTCGGTAGGTATACCGATTTTAACTCGGATCATTACTGAATTAGCAGGTGAGATGGTTGGAGAAGTCTTTGGTGGGGTTGCTGCAGGTGTGGTTGCCGAAGGCTTTAGTATTTATAGTGGTGTAAAAGCAGAGCAGGCTATCACCAAGGTTAAAGATCAAAACGCGGATTTAAAAAGTGAGTTTGTTAAATATGCAGACCAAGTTGTAAACAAAATGAACAATGTGAGAGGGACGATACTAGGCAACTCTGGTGCCGCATTAAAGCTCGATGCGAAACTCATACCCGATGTACTGTTTAATGTTAATAAAGAAAAAATTGATTATTTGTCTGACAAAATATTCGTTGAAATGCTCAGTGCCAAAGCATACTACCTCAATCAGCAACGTGTAACACCCGATACTGAGGGGGGCAGTGATAATGTAGATACGGTTTTATCGTATATTGATCACCAAAGCTACATGATAAATGAAGATTTTCGGTATATTACCATTAAACCAACACCGGGAATTTACCCGGCTCACGCATTGAAAATTAGCAATAAATACAAAAAACAAGGCAGAAGTTGGACCACCGAAGAGGTGGTATTCGAAAGTAAGATATTCAAACAGTACCTTGAGCCTTTACTCGTTTATAGAAAAAATATCGCAAATCCAGTGGCTGAGCACATAGTTGAACAGGTTATGGATAATAATAAAACGTTAATAAAAGAGTACAAGGCATTAATACAATCTGAAATGAGCTCAGATGTTTGGCAACAGCAATTAACCAGCCAATACAATACGGCCATTCGTACTCAGTTGGCTTGGTATATTTTTGGTCAAGAATTGATCGCTCAAACTGATACCGCTGACTTTGATGTGGCTGAGTCTTTACTGTGGATCTCTCGAATATTCTTCCCAATGATTGACGGGTTTTATGATGGTTCATTGACTAAAAAAGCCATAAAAGACATTGATATGGGACCCATTACCGTGGCACTGGTGAATAAGTTTACCAGCGATAGATTAGATATTAATGATGAAGAAAAAGTAAATCAGATCATTATCAATCAGCTTCATAATGACGAAGACGTGCCCCCAAATATTCAACATGCAGTTCATACTGCACTGCAAAATACGCACAGTAGAGTGAATAAAATGTTGCTAGCAGACAGTGACATAGTCAAACTTTCTTTTGATAAAAAACAAGTGCTTGAGCAGATCCAGCAGCTAGAGAAAAACCATGTTTTTACCAACAGTATCAATAAAAAAATTGAAGACTACTTAAACAATTTTGGTGGCATATTGAATCCAAGAAAGGGCACAGATGAAACGTTTAACCGTGATGCCGTGATGGAAATGTTTGGTAATGTGTTAGTGGATGCAGCAGAGCTACATCAAGGTTACATGTGGAAAGTAAAAGCACAGTTAAGTGACTTGCATGGTACCTTGAAAAGCGATCCAGATGTGTGTAGTGCGAGTCAGGCCTTGTATCAAAGCGCCGAAAACATTGAGCTCAATTATTACGACTATTACGTGCAAAACCCAAGTTTTTCTCATTATAAGTGGCTGACTTTCAGAATGCTGCCTGATGTTGTTCAAGAAACCAACCAAATCATTAATTACTTAGGTAATTCAGCTAATTTATTGGCAGATAAAGGTCAGTGCTCTAACAAAGCCTAATTCTATCTTAGCTTCACTCAACCAATTCAGCATTTTATTTGATGCTAATTTACAGGACCGACTTATGTTTACCAAAACCAACTTATTTGCTCTTTCGATATTCGCAAGTTCATTGTGCTACGCTGCGCCGCCGTTTACAGATGATGGCAGCTTGAAACAGTTTTTTGATTTAAACGGATCAGAACTCACTTGGAAAACAGTGACCATTGATGGATTTACCGATGAAGTACCCGTTGCACCTCATGCTCAACGGTACTATCAAGATAGACTAAAACACATTACAGACCGAAGTTTTAAAGCGTGGGATATGAAAGAAATTGAACGCAGAAACCGTATCTCTGAGCTTGACGAGCTAGCAGAGCAAGGCAAATTATCGCCTGGTGAAGCGTTTGAACGGGCTTCACTGCGTGGTGTTGGGCAAGAAGTGCTGACGCGTAATGAAGTACAAGCCATTAAAGAATATACCGATAGTAGTAGCCCCCATATAGAAGATATTTTAGCGGATAAATTAACTGACAGAGTGAATACGCTGGATAATGCGCTGGACCATATCCCAGCTAATAAAGATATTACTTATCGGGGGGCAGCAGCTGAGCCACAACAATATGGGGAAAACATACAAGTTGGCGACCATATTCAAAGCAGAACGTTTATGTCAACGACAGCAGATCCTGCATATGCAAAATCATACAGTGAGCGAATGGCAAATTCAGGTGATAAAGACGCCATCTTCTTCAGAGTTGATGGAGAAACGGGTAGAGACATCAGTATGTACAGCGTATATACAGGTGATAGCATTGAAGCGGAAGTGTTATATCCTCGCAACAGCGTATTCCAAGTGACTAATATCGAAAAAAGTAATGGAATTACCTACGTGAATTTGAAAGAAAAACCCAGTTATAAAGGGCATGTTAAAGATGTATATTCGGGTAAAACGTATGAAAGAAAACCCCCTGCATTAGATAACCCTGAGTTAGAAGGGGCATATTGTATTGGTTTATAATTGTACGAAATAGCTAAAAATAGGGTGATTTGTTATTGTTTTTCGTTGGAGAGGTTATATTTTCTACTTCATTGACAAGAAGCAATAACAATACCACCTCTTATATTTTAAATTTGTTATTAAATCTATTTTATCATTTCTAATTTAAGGAAAAGTAAATCAGATTAACCCTTTTTTAATTCGCTATTTAATAATGGTTAATCTGTTTTTGTACTTTAGTGATGTTGATTTTTATTGTGTTTAATGGTGTGTGTTTTTAATTGTTAAACACTTGATTTTCAATGTGTAAAGGTTGGTTTGTTTGTTGGCAAAAATTAATATTTTAATATACTGCGAATCCTGCGTAGAGGACTATGCAGTATTTAAGATTTAAAAGGACGATATATGTTTAATAAAGTAATACTTGCTTCGGCATGCTTATTTTCACTTTCAGCAAATGCCACCGTTATCTCAAAAAACTTCTCACCTATTTTAAAAAATAATTACCCACTTCACATCACAGAGCCAGATAGGGCGTCTTTAGATCAAAAGAATTATTCTCATGGGTATCTTGCGAGTTACGCACAAGGGTATGTTGATAGGCCTTGTTGATCAAATAGCTAACTCCTAATCAACTTCTCAGTTTTAACTCTGTTAC
>NZ_JAGJEE010000061.1:0-3601 GCF_018100885.1 Pseudoalteromonas sp. MMG013
AAATAACCGAGGCCAAGTGACCCGTCATCACTATGACAATACCGGCCAAAAAGTACAAACGGTTGAATATGCACAGCTGGTGTCAACAGCACAGTGGTTAAGTGCAACAGGTACCCTTACCCAGAGTCTAGCGCAATTAGATACACAATTGGCTGGCATGGCAAATCATGTTGATAATCGCACCAGTTATACTCTTTATACTGCCGCGGGTAAGCCTGAATATAAAGTAGATGTGGGTGGGTTCGTTACTCAGTACACTTATAATGCGCAGGGCCGTTTAATAGAAGAGAGGACCTATACAAATAAGCTAAAAGAAAATGAGGTTTCGCACTTATTAGTAGAGCATCGATTGGCACTTGAAACCACATCGTATCAATCTTCTCCCCTTTCAAATATTCAGTCTCAAAGTGAAGACCATAGATTTAAAGTCAGTGGTGGTATATGGAGAAGTAATGACGGGGTTTACCGTTACTATGTACAGAGGCCTAAGAACCCAGTAATTGACGATCATAATTTTAAGTTGCAATTCGATGATTCTGTAGTGCCAGAGAGCTTACGTTTTTCATCTGTAGGGAGTAATCTTTTGATCCATCTGGATAATGGTGAAATTTTCACTGTTATAGGTGGAGTTAGTAGTTGGATTGAGTTCTCTCTTGAATTTTGGGCACAGAGCAAGACAAGCTTGAGTAAAGAATATATTCATTCACTACTAAATAGAAAAACTTTAAATTCTGGTTATTCAGGACAAGATGTTCTTTCTGATACAGAATCAGATGATGTCATATTTGGTGGAGAAGGTAATGATCTTCTTCAAGGCTCAACCGGGAATGATAAATATATTTATAGAAAGGGCGATGATGTAGATATAATACAGGATATTAAAGGGAATAATACACTTTTAATAAGTGGTTATAACTCGGATGACTTTTCTATCCATGAGTTTATTCAGTATGATCAAGACCATTTGATTCTGGTGAGTGACAAATCAAGCGATGCAATTATCATCAACCAATGGGCGTTGAGTAATTGGACTCTTACTTTCGATGATAAGCAAGTCGGACTTTCGGATTTGTACAATTCTACCAGTAACCGTAATAATCAAAATATATACCTAAGAACGTTAGGGCAGACGGATGTTGAGTTTAGTTCACCGATATTTGAGACATGGAACAACAGGCCTAATAATATATTCTTATATTGGGGGGGGGAAGATAATTACTTTGAGTTCTCTCCTGAAGGGGCGAACACCAGTAGTAATATAGAGGCAGTTGTTGTGGGTGGAGCTGGCGATGACTCCTTTGAATTGAATTTTCAGGATGATTCAACACAAGTAGAATATTATGGTGGCAAAGGAGATGACTACTTTTATGCGATGGGAAATCGAATAGCGCACTATCATTACTCAAGGGGAGATGGAAATGATTTAATAGAAGGTCAAGATGGTGATATTCTTGAGTTTCATGATCTGTTACTAGATGATATTCATATAACGAGTAATATTGTTAACAATTGGGGAAGTATCAAATTTTTAGTAAAATCAACAGGTGAAACTGTAACATATGAGGTGTTTGGAAACACAGCAAAGATCCAGTTAAAGGATAAGGTTTTTCGAACTGATAATTTACCTAAGACGGACCCTCACTTTAATCAGCCTGTACTAATTTCTTCATTCGAAACAGAGATTGAAGTTGAATCTGATAGTCGGTTTGTACTCCCTATTCGATTTGATAATACGTTAGAAAGTGAGCTGTCAATTTTACCAATAAGCTTACCTGAAGGTCTAACTTTTGATGCAAAAACACGTGAGTTATCAGGGGGGCTTTTATCAAAAACTTCCCATGTTATTGCGTCTTTTGAAGCATCAACTAAGGCACATACAACTAAAATAATAAATATACATATAAAGAATAAAAATTTTATTGGGCGCAGTCATAATTTAGTTGGTGGTGACTTCCATAAAGTAACCATTGATTATACCGCAGCAGGGAAAATTGAATACAAAACTGACCCTGAAGGCTATGTCACTCGGTTTTATTATGATGCAGCGGGCAATGAAGTAGCCCAGCGTCAATATGCAAACAAAGGCACTACCGTATCAGCTCAAGACCGAGTCAGCCACACTTACTATGATGGACAAGGGCGAGTTGCAGGTACCTTGTCGGCCGATGGCGCACTGACAACCTACACTTATACATTAGCGGGTCAAAAACAAAGCAAAAATGTGCATCACACCCAAGTGCGCAGTCAGGTTATAGGGGGAGCGCTTGCTATCCCAACAGGCAGTAAAACCACCACATCTTGGACTTATACCAGTACAGGTCAAGTTGAAAGCGAGACTCGTCCAGATGGCTCAGTGGAGCAGTACGTCTACGACAAAATGGGCCAGCTGATTGAAAAGCGTGTGTATGAAAATGCGGGAACTGGCAATATAACGCGATTAAATCTTGCATCGGATTTAGCCTATTGGGACATTTATAGTAATACATCAGGCCAAGGTAAATTTACAGCTGTGCAAGATGACATCTATGGTGGGCTGGTTACTCAACTTAACGGAGAGGGGTTAAGTGATGGTTTCAGGTTAATGGATCCAGAGCGAGGAAATTTAAACTCAGATGCACGTTCGATAGCGTGGGATATGAAGTACGGTAATGACTTCCATGTATACATCAGTGTGGAGACGACGTTTGGCCATCGTTACCTTTTTTATACACCAAAAAACTACTATGTTGCAGGGAGTACTGAACCAAGCCAGAGCAGTGATAAAACCTATATTAATCACCCCTTAGGAGATGCGAGCACAGCAGATGAGTGGATCACGGTGAATCGTAATTTAGTCAATGACCTAAAAGCGATGGAACCAGATAATGAGTTACTCACAATCAATGCATTTCTTATTCGTGGTACAGGTAAGGTGGGCCATATTGAGTTAGGTAACAAAAGTGATGCAGATATTAGCCACCCCGAAACACGCATTATCGCTAATGATAACTTCACCAACAATCAATTATCTGGTGTGTTTATCTCTAATAGCGGGGGTAGTCCAATCACCGTGAAGGATGAGCGTATTGAAGTTAAGCGTTTACCCGCGGAGACATCTGCTTGGCCATCAATTCGAGGCAATGACTACTTTAATCTTAGTGACAATGTGGAGATGCGAATTGAGGTCACCACAGGTCCGACTCTTGCAGGGAGTTATTTGTATGGGGGGATTGCTAATGAGCAGTCATGGGGTAGTGGCCTACTAGACCGCCATGCTGTGTATTTTACACAAACTGGTGTGTATTCAAATATCGTTGAAAACAGTCAAAGTCAGCCGCATCAGCGTTTAATGGCGACACAGCCGAATACCACTTATGTTGTGACATGGACCACATCTGAGAACGAAACCACGCTAACAGTGTATCCAAAAGGTCATCCAGAGCAAGCGGTCAGTCGTACAGAGTCAGCCGTTGAGCGCACAGATAAATCCAGCCGATTTATTATGTATGGTAATCCGACAGTAGGCGCCAATAACAGCGTACTTTACCTCGAAAACTACAGTTTAGCGCATCAAACACACAATGTTGAACGCTACCAATACGACCAACAAGGGCGTTTAGTC
>NZ_JAGJEE010000062.1:0-3576 GCF_018100885.1 Pseudoalteromonas sp. MMG013
GCTAAAAGTATCGAGATTGTATTAACTGGATATTCTAAATTCGGTTTCGGTGTTGATTAAGGGGTATTAACCATTTGTCATGCAGTTTAAATCGGATCAAATATTGTTTGACGGTTGCAAATTCAAAAATGTCGTTGTTGTAATCAGGTTGCCATGAGGAGGTAAGCAAGGCCTGTATTGCGTGTTCTACCCCTTGAGAATCTTTGATAACTACTTGATATTGTAGCTCTTGCATTTCGGAAAATGCGTTGTTTTTTCGCTCTAATCTTAAGAGTGATATCAGCGCTTGTATTTTTTCTTGATGATCTGAACCTTGCAATAATATTGCATATGTTAGGTATTGGCTTATATGTTTAGAGGTGGGGGCAATAAACTCCGAAATATCAGAAAAGTGTTTTTCAAATAATGCCAGTGCTTGAATATGATCACCTTTAAAAATAAGACCTTGGATTAAAGGCATTACAAAATGGTTTTTCGATGGAGCCAAATTATACCTTTGCTTTAGCTTCATAATAGCGGAGCTGCTTCCATGTAACTCAAAAGCGATAGCTGCTTCACCATAGAGTCTGAATGCCTTCGGTATTTGACCAAGATCATCAATTTCCTTGAAGGTCTCTATCCCTTTTTGTTTTTGCCCTAGGCTTAAAAGTAACAAGCTATAGCTCAGCTTATATGCAGGGATTCTGTTGGTATAGAATTGCCCATACAGGGCGTACCATTTTAGATACTCGCTTGCAATTTTTTTATCTAGCCGATAAAAATCCAGTGCGTATAGCGGAGCATTACGTAAGTCTGGTGCAATGACTAAGCTACGTTCAAAGTAATGCTTTGCTAATGTTTGGTTGCGGTTAATTAAATAGGCATATGCCAAGTGGATCAGTATTTCAGCATTATTCGGTGATAGAACAAAGGCTTGCTTATGTGCTTCTAAAGCTTGCTCTACTTTTTGCTGTTTACGTAAATATATTCCATACCAGTGAAATACTGTGGAATTTGCTTGTTTGTCTCTTGTAATTTTTTCAAATATCGTACTGGCTTTATCTATATTACCTTTTTGTATTTCAAATGCAGCCTGTAGTGCCAGTGCTTTTGGGTGTCTCGGAACTAAACGTAATAACTTAGTGAGTAATTGATCGCAGTTTTTTATGACGCTACTTTCGCTGGATGTACCATAGATAGATAGTAATCTGTGGGCTTCACATAGTCCGTATAAGGCGTCTATTTGCTCGGGTTGTTGCTCTAAAATATTTTGATATAACTGTTTTGCTTTAATAATATCAGTCGTTTTTTGTTGCGATAACAAATGCTCAGCTAACGTTAATGGTTCAAAATGGATCAGGTTAGACTGTGCGGCTTCACCCAGTATAGAGGGTTCAGTTTTGAAATAGCTAAATGAAACTACGAGAGCACCCACTAACGCAACAGAAAAAGAAAGTAGACTGAGTTTTCTTCTTTTATCCAGTATCTTGACTCCTGTCGTGAAGGTGGCATCTAAAGGAAATATCTGAATATCAGGTGAGACCCGATACCCTTTAGATGAGATTTGTTCTATGTAAATCAACTCAGTGTCTGTTGTTGCTAATGCTTTTCTTAATTGTGCAACCGCTTGGTAAATCGAACTGTCAGAAACAACCTTGCGCGTCCATAGCTGCTGTGCAATTTCATCTAGGCTAAGAGGGATGTTATTTTGTGTAGATAATAATACTAGTAACGCCATGACCTTGGGTGGGAGTGTGATTGTGTGCTTGGTAGAAGCTTCCACTAATTGGTTTAACTGTGGATATACTTCCCAATTAGCGAACTTGAACGCGGTAGTCCTATTTTTCATATATTTGAAATTTAAGTTTATTTTATTTTTCAGACAAAGATTAGAAATTCATTATAGAGGCATCAAGCGACTTTTAAAGCTGTTTTTATACTGGTGCCAATTCTTTTAATGGAGAACATAATGAAATTACTTGTCTTATTTACATTGATATTACCTTTAATCTGTCAAGCAAAACACGAGCTGATCATTGGTGATGTTACTATCATTAACGCAACGTCGGCACGCACCACATCGTCTCTACCAAAACGATGGCTTAGAATTCGAGATGGTAAAATTGGAAAAATTAGCGCTGAACCGATTGAAATAGGTAATGCTGAATATATAGATGGTGCTGGTCAATATTTGATTTCAGGCTTGATGGATACGCATGTACATTTAAAAACGATGCCTGGATTATTACCGATTAGTAAGGTGGCAGAAGGTTCAGTAAAAACTAAGTTAGTGGCATTGCAAAACGAGTTTTTAAAGCTACAGGGGCGTCGCTATTTATACTATGGGGTAACTCAAGTGCTAGACCCTTCAAATACGAAAGAAGGGATTAAAAAATTTGAACTTGCGGGGTTATCACCAAAAGCGTTTTATTGTGGTGCGGTCCCTATTTTTAAAGGTTACAACGGTCGAGGGTTTAAGTATAAAGAATTGGTCAAACATAGGCCATACTTTGTTCACCAACACGGGGATCCGAAGGTTGATAATTATAAATTATTAAAAATGCAGCAATCACCTAGCTCAGTTGTAGAAAGAATGGCGAAAGACGGCGCAAAGTGTGTCAAGGTTTATATTGAAGACGGTTTTGGTACAGCCAATAATATACCTTTAATTAAAGATAAAACATTGCTGGGCTTGAAACGTGCGGCGTTAGAGAATGATTTACCGTTAATGGCCCATGCAAATGCGACCGATATGCAGGAAATTGCAGTTGACTCAAAGGTTGATATTATGGCGCATGGAAACTGGAACTGGCTAGAAGAAGCAGGGCAGGCAACTTTACCTAGAGATGTTAAAAGGGTCGCGCAGCATATTGTTAAAAATGATATTGCTTATCAGCCGTCGCTAAATGTCGTAAGAGGGCTTATGGATGTATTGAAAGCGCGACATTTACAGCTACCAGTGTATAAAACCGTTCTCACAAACCGTCAGTTGGATTGGTATAAATCATATCAGGGTCAATGGTTTTCAAGAGAGCTTCAAAATAGTTGGGGTGACGTGTCTAAAGCAGATATGATTGATAGCTTTGCAACGAAGCAGCGACAAGGTGCGCAAGTATTAAATTATATTTACCAACAAGGTGGTACGGTACTGTTAGGTTCTGACACCCCGCCAGCTCCTATTTATAGCTCTCAACCGGGGTTATCTACATATTGGGAACTGCGTAATATGCATAATGCGGGCGTAGACTTAAATGGTATTTTGGCCGCGGCAACGGTTAATAATGCAAAGAAATTTGGTTTATATACGGACTATGGAACTGTTGAGACAGGAAAAATTGCTAATTTATTACTTTTGAATAGTAACCCACTGAGTACTATTGATGCTTATGATGATATTGATAGCGTGATTTTAAATGGTAAAAGAATTAAAAGGACTGAATTGTTAGCCGCCGATTGATTACAGTGGTGTTTTGTTTTTAACGTTTAAAGCGATTTTCTTTTTTTTTTTGAGTGTAAATTATTCGATATGCGTGTTTTAGCTTGTTATTTGTTCGAACGAACAAAAAGTTTTAAAAAAGGCTTGATCAAAAAAAGGAA
>NZ_JAGJEE010000063.1:0-3421 GCF_018100885.1 Pseudoalteromonas sp. MMG013
GGTGGAGAATAGTCCCGAAAATATTCTTTAGCACCTTTGAACTCTGTTTAAATAGTCGCTCTTAACAGGGTACATGTATTAGATGAATAAATCAGCTGTCAGATATCAAGTCTAACAGCTTCAACCCAAATTCTGTGATACATGCAGAGGCTTGGGCTTGCTTCCCATTACCGATATCTATTTTATTGCTGCTATAATCAACAAGGTATTTTGCTTTAATATTTGAGAAAATACTTTGCCAGTATTCGATAGAGCCTCCAAAGGCTATTGATAGCTCTTTTCCGTGCATATCTATTGAGCTTTTTATGTATTCTTGGCCATTATCGTGTAATTTTGTTAGTTCATGGTTAAAGTTTCCAGGGTTATTATAGAATTTAAGCACTATTATATGGGAAGGGGTAAATTCGTTTAACATATTGAAAAATATATATACCTCGTCCTCATCAATGTTGGGGATGTACGCCAGCGAGACAACAAAGTTTTTTAAATGCTCCAGTTTTTCTTGTTGGCTGGTTGTTGCAGCTGCTTGAATACATTTCAACACAAGTGCGGAGAACATTTCGTGATGACTAAGTGCTTCTAAGTCAATTATTCCTGCTTTCTCCATAATTGAAAGCCTTTCTTCAATTTCCGACATCCAATTCCTTGTCCGTTCTTGTATCGGAGGACTAATCAAAGAGTGCAATAATTGTGTTCCGGCGGGTAGCAGGCTAAGTGCCACTTCAGCTACTCTAAAAAGTTTGTCTTCTCTCGGTTCTATATCAGGGTAAACTTTCGTTTTTTTCCCCATTTTAGCCACTTCTCTCTGAGCAATTACGAGTACCGTTCAGAGTATAACCTATCACTTAAATTTGTCACCATCCTTCAGTACTTCCTAATAAAGCGCTTGTAGTTAACTCGCTTTTCACCCAGCGCGCGCCGTTATACCCACGCCACGCCTGCGCGCTTTATGCGTTGAAAATAATGCAGTTACGCAAGTTCTCAATTATAAGCAATAGCTGGGGCTGTAGACCGGTATTGATGACCAATTAGCAACGCAAAAAAACGCAAAAGTAAGGAGCCTATGCAACAAGCAAAAGCTAGATGGTTCTTCCAGTGAACAGGGGAGGGCTTCGGAAAAAGGTAACATTGGTTATGTGGTGGTTTTTTAATGTTTAACGTTATGATTTTAAATAGAAAAAAAGGTAACCATCAAAAGGTAATTTTAGGTAACCTAAAAGGTAACATTTGGTTATGCATTTGAAATTTATGAGATTTTAATAATGAAGATATTACTATTTAAAAAGGTAACATAGTTACTCTTTAGTTACCATAAATGTTACCTTTTTTACTTTCAAGAAAAGCATTAAAAATCATTGGTTTATAAAAGGGTTTTGAAAAAGGTTACCAATGTTACCTTTTTCCGAAGCCCCCCCTGACTCATAGAGCTATATATAAGCATAGAGTAGAAACGTACTATTCACTGCAGGTAACTTAATTGCTTTGGAGTCTGTTGGCACAACCTGACTGCTGTATATATTGAAGTGTTTTATGACTGAGGTTTTGCACGTATTTTGCACTTATTTTGCACAAGGTAGAAAGTAGGATGTTCTAAAAGTGACTTAAGTGTTTGAATTGGGGAAGAAAAGATTGGTCGGTATGGCAGGATTTGAACCTGCGACCCCTGACACCCCATGACAGTGCGCTACCAAGCTGCGCCACATACCGACTTGCGTTTAACTATACTTATAAAAATTTAAAAGGCAATAAGTAACTGGTTTGTTTGAACATTAATTGACCTTTATAGAAGTAATTGCCTGTTTAGCAGACAATTACTCGACAAGCTTTACTTTTTCCAAATACCTTTAGGCAGTGTTTTCTCCATTTCAGGATGGTTGTCAGGGTTAAAAACGGGGGTTATTCCAGCTTTTAACTGACAGCAATAGTCTTTATATAGCCAAATTACAAATCCAGAGAGCATAAACAAAGCAACGACGTTTACAATTGCCATCATCCCCATCGAAATGTCTGCCATAGTCCAGATTAAACCGAGCTCACCTACTGCACCGAACATCACCATGGCTAAAACGCAGGCTCTGAAAATCAACATGCTATGTTTATACTTGGTATTTAAAAACATTAAGTTGGTTTCGGCATAAGAATAGTTGGCAACGATAGAAGTAAAAGCAAAAAACAAAATAGCGATAGCGATGAAGATGGCACCCCATTCACCAACGTGTTGAACTAAAGCAGCTTGCGTTAATGCAATACCAGTAACGCCTGAGTCGGGTACCAATTGGTTTGACAGTAGAATAAGAGCTGCAGTAGCGGAACAGATGATGATTGTATCAACAAATACACCTAGCATTTGCACATAACCTTGAGAGGCTGGGTGGTTTGGGTTTGGTGATGCAGTTGCCGCTGCATTTGCTGCACTACCCATACCGGCTTCATTTGAGAATAGGCCTCGTTTGATCCCTTGGATCATCGCTTGCATTACTGCATAACCAATAGCACCGGCGCCGGCTTGTTCGAACCCTAATGCACTATATATGATCTGTTTAAATACAGCGGGTAATAAATCATAATTAATGAAGCAAACGTAAAGGGCTACGAGTAAGTATGCCAACGCCATAAGTGGTACAACAAGTTCAGCAAAACGCGAGATAGTTTTTAAGCCACCGAAAATGATAAAGGCAGAGCCTATTACCAATAATATACCAACTATGTACTTAGGGATGTCAAATGCGACTTCAAATGCGGCGGCTATTGAGTTTGCTTGTACAGCATTAAAGACTAAACCAAAAGCTAAGATTAAGCATAAAGAAAAAACAACGCCCATCCACCGTTTACCTAAACCATACTCCATATAATAAGCTGGGCCACCTCTGAAGTTACCGTCGCTGTCTTTTGTTTTATATAGTTGGGCAAGGGTACTTTCTGCAAAACTGGTTGCCATACCTATTAATGCTATTAGCCACATCCAGAAAATAGCACCGGCGCCGCCTAAATAAAGTGCAACGGCTACACCTGCCATATTGCCTGTTCCAACGCGAGCAGCTAATGAGGTACAAAACGCTTGGAAAGATGAAATACCTTCACCAGCTCCCGTACGACTATTTGCCATGACTTTGACCATATAAGGAAATTGACGAAATTGGATAAACCCTAAACGAAAGGTAAAGAACAAACCTGCTGCTATTAATAGGTATATAAGCACATGACCCCAAAGCAACCCACTAACAAAGTTTAATACATCAGCCATAAAACAAAGCCTACTTTTATATGAACGAATAAATCAGGGGGCGTAATCTAGCACATTCTTTAATTAAAGTCGTATCAAGCGAGGTCAAACCTCAAGTTATGCACAGCTTTTTGTGGGTAACTTGTGTGCTTGTGGTGCGTATATCTGTATGTTTCTAAAGTTGAAAAATAATGAATA
>NZ_JAGJEE010000064.1:0-3059 GCF_018100885.1 Pseudoalteromonas sp. MMG013
CTTGGAACTTGAATTCGGGGAAGCATATTCGAGTGTTGATGATGAATGTTAAAAATAATGCAATGAAATTTTTACGGTTGGTAGGAGCGTTTGTATTAATACTCACTACTTTGATTTTAATAAAAGTAGCCCTTAATGGAGACATAGCTGAATTAAGTTTACAAAGAGTTTCTACCGGTATGATCATAGTGGTAATACCTTGCTCATTAATTTTGGCATTAGTCCTGCTTATTGTTGATTATTATGATAAAAAATAAAGGAACAGATGAAAAAAGATAGAATTTCCCTTTAACATGACACCTATTAAAAATTGATTGCTCTGGGGGGGATTGATACTATTTTGCATGAGTTGAAATATACAGCTTATATTTTAAATTTATGAAATAGGCGATATGCTTATTCTTCGGGAGCTGGCCTAATTTTTGAGTGGGTGTCATCTTTAGGTTTTTATTTAATGGGGTATATGAAGATCCCAAATTTACAGGAATTGCTTGTTAAGCATGATTAAATTAATTCTAATGGTGGCACTATTCCTATTGACTATATTTGCAATAAGAAGTGTTTTGTTACTTTCTAAATCTCTTATTAATAAAAATATGAGTTGGCTTAAACACTTTGTATTTTTGATAATATTTAGTGTTAGTTATTTTTTACTTTTTAATTATGTAATTGATAACTCAGAGCAGCTAGGCATTCAAACGATTGATGTTAATGAAGAGCGGGACAAGCGAAGTAGAGGAGAGAGCTATACTGGGAATTAACATCAAAACATAAAAGGACAATTTACGAAGACATATATGGATACTCCCAGTATGCCAAACAAAATAACTCTGGCGGGGTAGAATAAACTACCTCGTTTTTCATTTCGTCGAAGCCACTGTTTGAGTCAGAATTTAAGAAGACACCCACCCAAAATTGCCAAAGTATTTCACGGTGCAGTAGGGCGACCGCAAAAGCTTGAAACGCAAGATGGGACAGGCACAAATTTCCTAACTCTCTAAATTCGGTAAAATGGGGCTGGGTAGTTCAGTTCGACCACTTTATGAAAGAAAATAAGATGGGACAGTCAACGAAGTAACAATGTGGGCCTCCCATAGCTTTTTATCCATCCAATGAGTTAGATTGTAACTTCACCCTTGGGTATTTTTGAGCAAAACCCATTTTTACGCCTTTCACAATAGAGGCTTCACACACGAATAAAAAAACAGCATACAATTTAAAGGAATAACATGAAGAAAGCACTACTTGGTACATTACTGTTCACGCTTCAAGGTTGTGTGAATAGCTCGTCAACAACAACTGTAAAAACAGCCCTGGAATCAGAACTAGAACCAGAGTTAGCATCGGGAGTAGATACCGCATCGGCTTGTATTGGTAGTACTGCGCTCTATGGTGAATTACATACGCGCTTTAAACCAATTAAAGATACAGAACTACTTGCGCAAGCGATTGGCGAGCCGCTTAAGGGTAAATTATGTCAAGGAACCGTTTATCAAAGTACGCAGGAAGTGACCATTTACCGTGCTTGGAACAGTACCAATCCGAATAGTCAGTTTGGTCAATGGTGGTCATTTCAATACCCATCAGGCACCATCGCAGATTATAGGAAAAACTATGAAATTTGCTATCAATGGTCACCGCTGGATAAGCTAGTACAGTGCACGCTTAAAATAGGTACAAACGTGGTCGTAGGGAATGGTCAAAGCGAGCAGTGTTCAGAGTATTTAAGCTATCCAGTTTCAGCTAAGCAGCAGGTATTTATTGCCGCATCGGCCGGTGCAGTAGAGAACTGCCAAAGTTTTAACGGTATAATGCGTTGGCAATAATTGTATATACTCAAAGTGTACCTTAATTAACTTGTATCATGAGATAAGTAAATGATAAGCCTCTTATGCGTTACGCCGCTCGCTGAATTATTTCAAGGTGCCCATGTAAGGTGTGCGAATTTAGCGAGTAAGCCGCGTTATTATTGGTTTAATATTGTTGATTTAGGGAGAGGTTAATAAAGCTAGCCATTAATAACTTAAGTTAGCTATTAATAAGTTGGTTATGAATGAAAGTAATTATTAATTAAAGCGGTTGTCATTCGATTACCTGCCGGTGCTTATTGAAAGTATGTAAGTAAAGGTCTAAATCGATAAAAATAACGCTAGACCTTTACAGCTTGGCAGGATCAAATAATTCCTACCGTTTCATGCGTGTGATTATGGCTGGCCTTTAGTGCAGCCACTAGTGTCGTTATAACAACGTCTACACGATACTGTAGGTGCTTCACAAAAATCACGTTCTTGTGTAAACCAGTTACCTGCACCGGCAGCAACCTGTGGTGTCATATCATTTGCGATGGCTTTTATGTCGCGAGATAGGTTTTTTACTTTCTTTTTATTTAGTTTTAGTTTCATTTTATATGTCCTTTTTTTAATTGTTCAACTTAGCCTAACATCACTGAATCTAATATAAAAGGTATTTTTGTATACAATATTCAAATTTAAAAGCTATTCAATAACAGTATGTTGTGAATATTTTTTGCTTTTTTAGCCAGTTTTACCGATGGAACTCATAGGGCCGGTAGGTTATTGAGGTTAAAATAAGCGAGGGAAGTAGATTGAAATGAAGTAGTACATCTGAACTGAAGACCTACAAGTTTCTAATAGGGTTAGGGCAGACCCGTGGTTGTGCACATACAGTTTATAGCAGTGAAAAATGTGCAAGAAAAGCTGCCAATTTTAATGGATCCTACATGAAGGGTTCATTGCGGTTTTTGTCATATTTGATTGTCAGTTAATTGAAGAATCGATAACGACTTTCACCTAGTGTCAAATGACTCAAATATAAGTCAAGTTAATCAGGCTTTATTGTTTGCGTTTGATCTGAATCTTCTAGGTGAAATAAATCCCCTTTATATTACTTTTCATTAATTTAGCTGCTATTTAACCTCAGGTTTGGATAAGGGTTTTGGAATAGAAAATGTTTTGTAAACAAACTTACGTACAATCCAATGATGATATTTCGTTCAATATCAAGGCGCTTTTATGCAGTAATAGCGGGCTATTACAAAT
>NZ_JAGJEE010000065.1:0-2991 GCF_018100885.1 Pseudoalteromonas sp. MMG013
CAATTAAATAAGGATAATGATCTTTCCTCGCTTTAGAGGACACCTCGTAAAAAGAGGATACATTAAGAAGAGTAGGGCCATTTCAGCCAAAATAAAGCCACAAAAACCCGCCGCTAAGACCGATAAAATAACATAATAAAAATCAAAGTGGAAAGCCACTAAACGATTGAATTGAAATAGGAACTCGGCTATGGTTGAGGCATCAATAAAAAATAAATTATAACGAGTAATTCTACAGGCTCGTTAGTTTACAAAGGGAGTTTGGTGGTGTTTGAGAGTATTGCGGTCTATTCAGGATTAATTGCAACAATCTGGATTTTCATTGGTGTTTATGTAGCAAGTAGGTTTTATACTGGTTACAGTCATTCTAAGCAATTTTGTAGTGAGTTAGGCGCGACTGGTAGCCCAACTGAAAAATTATCTCCTTTAATTAATAATTATCCTCTTGGTTTTCTATTTTGCTTTTTCGGTTGGTATCTGGCTCAACTCTCAAATGTTTCAACTTTAGTGAATGTTGTGGGTTGGTTAGTCATAGTTCATGGTGTTGGTACATGGGTCGCAGGTTACTTCCCAATGGACGCCGATCCATTTACTAAGAATCCAACTTTTAATTGTAAAGTGCATTCTTGGGCAGGTTTTATCATGTTGCTTTCATTAGTTGTAGCACCAATATTAATTGTTATAAGTCCAACAACTGAAATTATCCCATTATATTTCCGTATTTTTTCATTATTTTCTGTTGTCGCTACTGTTTATTATCTTTTCGCAATGGCTAAAGCTGTAAAATCCCAAAGCAATCCAGGCATCCATCAGCGTATTTCATATGGCTTTCAGCTAATTTGGCTAAGTGTTTTTTCATTAGTATTGGTGTAAATGTAAACTAATACATATGAACCTTCTCGGGTAGCAAAGCAAAATTTAGAAGACACCCAACGTAAATTGATTGTAACTTTTGAATAGATGTCACTTATGACTAAAAAGAAACAGGCAGCCGCCGCGTCACCATCTCCACACTGGCCTTGTGAAGTATGCAAAATCGGGGTCTTACGATTTAGCGAAATAGTTAATTCAAGTGAAGAGATAATAAAAATAGCACGAATGAGTTAGCAGCAGAGCTTGCTTAATCAAATCAATGCGTTAACCAGCTTAAGTGTTCGGGCTATAAAAGTGCGTGCGTGGTGATAATATCATTGATAAATCAGCGAAAATTAGCTCTAATGGCAAGATAAAACGCACTGAGTAATGCAGGGATGGCTTAAGCGCGAAAGACAAGCCGATAAAATAGGCGTAAGACACCTTATGCTACTAAAAGCAAATTCCAATAGCATAAATAACACCAACTCTGACAAACAGAGCAGGCAGCGGCTTAGTCCAACAAGCGATTATGCAGCACAAACAACGTGCCGCATAAATACTAAATAGTTATGTGCACGAGTACATCTTTAAATAAGCGGCCTTTTGCTGACTATCGGAATTTTTATGTAGGTTGTTATGGATATATCTGAGTTATTAAATCTTGTTGAAGTTCATGAAAATTGGGTTAATTTTCCCGAACAGAAGAATATTGAACAGAATGAAAATGAATCAAAAAGATTAGCTCTATCCGGTGAGAAATTAAGAAAGATTGTACTAAAAGACAGAGTTTTATCGAAAGCTGAAATTTTGAATTCTGACTTTTTACACTCGGTACTTGATAATTGTGATTTTAGCGAGAGCAATCTTACAGGGTCTAGATTTAGAGAAGTTTCTTTCATTGATACGCAGTTTGTCAGTGCAAATCTTTCAAGTACTATACTTAATCGTGCAAATCTAACCTCTTCAAACCTAAATAATTCGAAACTTACAGGAGCAGATTTAAATGGGTCAATATTTTTAAATGCGAAGATCGCCAACGCCGACCTTAGACGTGTTTCAGCAAAGTATGCTGATTTCACGAACGCAAGGTTGAATGGTTCAAAGGTTGAGAATTCTGACCTAAGTAAAGCTTGCTTTAAGGGAGCTAACGCTTCGAAAACCAGCTTCAAGAATTGTATGCTAGACGAGGCTGATTTTCGAGGTGCAAACTTATATGACACTAGTTTTTTAGACGCTTCTATGCGGCTAACAAAATTTGATTCTAGACAACAACTTAAGCAGTTGAGAAGTAAACTAACAGAGGAACAATTACAGTCTGTATTATTTGATGATGAGATCAACTACAAACCTGAAGGAAATGAAGAAGGACTTTTGCAAGTAATTTTAGATGGGAAAAATATATCGCCTATTAATTTGTCCTATCTTCTGGTTTCCTTGAACGCCACGTATAACAATCTTTTGTATATGGTTGACACGAATGACTCAATTACTGAAATAAAAAGAAACATTCACCCATACTACTCCTCAACAAGAGCCAGTGATGATTTGTACATAAAGCAAATAGTCAAGGGTTCAATAATAATTGACTTTGTCACTTATGTTGGAGGAGGTGCTGTTATTTTAAAACTCATTGGAGATTTAATACCGAAGATCAGCGCTGAAATAAGAGGGTTCAAAGCTCTGCCAACAAAAAGGAAACGTGAACTAGAGGAAAGAGCTCTTGAGCTAGATGTTCAAATAAAGGAGGTAGAGTTACAAGAAAAACAACTTTCACTGGAGGTCAAAAGAAATAATTTGGTTGCCAGTGAAAACCACGAAACTGATCGTGTTCACGTAGAGCATATCAAAGAAAAGTTAGAACTCAATGATATAGTAGATACTCTCCAGTTCAATAGTCATATAAAGCTTGATGATACCGTACCACTTGTAAAAGAAGGGGCAGTACCATTACTTAATGTTCTGTATAAATATGAAGGGATGGGGTTTAAGATTAAATCGTCTTATCAAGGAAATGCACATAACAAGAAAAAGCAGTCGGACGCATAAATGCGCCGCTGTTTTTGGCGTTGAGGCTGTGGAATTACTCGCTTCAGGAACTAATTCTACATAGTTACACCTGTTCGTTTTTTAACCTTG
>NZ_JAGJEE010000066.1:0-2464 GCF_018100885.1 Pseudoalteromonas sp. MMG013
TATTCGCAGGCTTTCTCGGGCAAGCCAAAAGTTGCAGATAAACAGTATTTGGTTCTTGTTTAAGCACATTTTACATCGGCCATTGAACTTAGATATTACCTTACCAAAAGCGAAGTCTCGTGCACCCATTTATTTATCTCGTAGCGATATACAACGGCTGATAGCAAGCTGCACAGACATGAGATTAAAGACGCTAATTATGGTGTGTTATGGCTGTGGTTTACGTATTGGTGAGCTATTACGCATTAAAGTTAAAGACATAGACGGTCAACGAAAAACCATTTTAATTGAACAGGGTAAAGGAGATAAATCACGTTACGTTGTTGTGTCAGAGAGTGTATTGAAGCAATTACGTTGCTACTGGAAAATGTATCATCCTACAGGTTGGATGTTCTATTCTCGGTGGTTTATGGACAAACCGATGTCGCCATCGAGCTTCAGAAAGTCATTAAAAAAGCAGTCACACAGCATTGGTTTGCAGCAGTGTAACCCGCATGCACTTCGCCATGCTTATGCGACACATCAACTTGAATCAGGCATGCCGCTTCATCAATTGCAACATCAGCTTGGTCACAGTGATATTAAAACGACACAGAGTTACTTGCATTGGTTACCTGAATTAGGCCATGGCGGCATTGATTTACTGGCCGATTGGTCGAAACAATGAGTACGCTACACCTTGCTGATATTTTAAAATTAGGGTTAGATGATTATCGGCAACACCACTCATTGAATTACCAGCAGACACGGGTCTGTCAACACCTTCAATCATGCAGGACAGGCAAGTTAGGGTATCAATCATGGCAATGTGATACGTGTGGCGAGGTAAAGCAGGTCGGGTGCAGTTGCCGAGACCGCCATTGCCCACGCTGTCAAAGTATGGCAACAGCACAGTGGGCGCAAAAACAGCAAGCACGTTTATTGCCTTGTCGTTACTTCCACCTTGTTTTTACACTGCCACATGAGCTGAATATTGTTGCACGCTATGACCCAAACACGCTTTATCAGTGTTTATTTAAAGCAGTATGGGACACCCTAAGTAAATTTGCACAGCGTAAAGGGCATGGGCAGTTAGGGATGACAAGCGTTTTGCATACATGGGGACAAACCTTAAGTCAGCATATTCACCTGCATTGCTTAGTGCCTGCGGGAGGGCTAACGCAAACTCAATGGCATGAAATAGAACAGGGCTACTTATACCCAGTTAAAGCATTATCAACGGTATTTAGAGGGAAAATGCTTGCGGCATTGCATGCGCAAGGTACTTCGCTGACACATATAACGACACCAGCTAAATGGTGTGTGTATAGCAAAGCGTGTTTAACATACAGTGATAAGTTAGTAAGTTATCTAGCACGGTATACCCGAAAGGGCGCGATGTCAGAATCGAGACTGGTGTCGGTGAATAAACAAAGCGTGTGCTTTAAATATCGAGGTTATACAGGTAAACACAGTGAAAAGGTCATGACACTGAATTGTAGAGAGTTCTTACGACGCTATTTACAGCATGTGCTACCAAAAGGGTTTATGCGAATTCGTCACTATGGCTTTTTAGCCAATGCATGTTACAAGCGAAAGTTGGCGTTGATAAAGGCGCAAGGGCCCAGTTTACGTAAAGTGAAGAAGAAAAAGGCGGAAGCTGCGTCACCATCCCCTCATTGGGCTTGTGAAGTATGTAAAATCGGAGTCTTACGATTTAGTGAAATGGTTAATTCAAGTGAAGAGACAATGAAATTAGCACGAACGAGTTAGCAGCAGAGCTTGCTGAATTAAATCAACGCGTTAACCTGCTTAATTGTTCGGGCTAGAAAAGTGCGTGTGTGGTGAAAATATCATTGATAAATCGGAGAAAATTAGCTCTAATGGCAGGATAAAACGTACTGAGTAATGCAGGGATGGCTTAATCACGAAAGACAAGCCGATAAAATAGGCGTAAGACAAGTTAAGCCACTAAAAGCAAATTCCCATAGCATAAATAACACCAACTCTGACACATCGAGCTGGTAGCGGCTCAGTCCAACAAGCGATTATGCAGCACAAACAACGTGCCGCATAAATACTAAATAGTTAGGTTTCGCACATGTTTGGTAGTATTTTTCTAGCAAGTCTTATTCAATT
Organism: Pseudoalteromonas sp. MMG013; assembly: GCF_018100885.1. NCBI lineage: Bacteria > Pseudomonadati > Pseudomonadota > Gammaproteobacteria > Alteromonadales > Pseudoalteromonadaceae > Pseudoalteromonas > Pseudoalteromonas sp. MMG013. The sequence continues at coordinate 2,119 of NZ_JAGJEE010000066.1, forward strand.
TGGTGAAGTGAAAGGATGTTCAGATCCCAGTATTGAGCTATTAGAAGAGTTTAAAACTGAAATTGTGTATTTAGATAACACTCCTGAATTATTCCCTAAAGGTACGATCAAAATAGCTGCTTCTATGCCACCAATCTGTCAAGTTGTAAACTCGCAGATTGAAGTTGAGTTTGATATAGATAATCACGGTCATATTGTTAATTATAAAGTTTTATCTAACATACCTAAGCGGGTACACTCAAAGGCAATTAAAAAAGAGCTCATGCGTACACCAGTGCATAGATCGACTTGGGGTTTAAAGAATAACAAGATGCTTGTTAATTATATTCAGTATAAAAGCAAAACC
>NZ_JAGJEE010000067.1:0-2142 GCF_018100885.1 Pseudoalteromonas sp. MMG013
AGCATCGAACGCTCGCTCAGTGTTATTCCAGCTTTGTAGTAATGATTGCTCATGATTTAATAGCCCTGCTACGGTAGAAATAGGCTGAGTTTCATCGTCTAATAGTTTATCGAGCATGCACACAAACCGCTCACTAAGGGCCTCGATAAACGGCTTTGAATATACCGCAGTACTATAATTTAAATCACCGAAAACACCTGAATCGGCATTTTGTAACAGTAAGCTGATATCAAACTTTGCCACTTTATGAAGCGCTTTTATTTGTTCTTGTGGAACGGGCGCAAACAACTGTTGACTATCTTCGCTATTATTGGCGAACTGTTCTAGGCTAAACATCACTTGAAATAAAGGGTGTTGTGCGGGATCTCTGGTTAATTTGAGTGCATCGATCAGCTTATCAAACGGTAAGTCTTGATGGTTTTTAGCCTCAATGAGTGTTTGGTGTGTTTGCTTAATAAGTTCTACCCAATTTAACGCTGGGTTTGCAGATATCTTCAGTGGTAAACTATTTACAAGAAAGCCGACTAAGTTTTGAGTTTTAGAGTAATGGCGATTATCAGATGGAGTCCCAACAATGATTTCAGATTGATTACTTACTTTATTTAAAGTGAGTGCCCATGCGCTGATTAATACGACATATAAACTTGTTTCATGGCGCTGCGCGAGATCTTTTAGTTTATCTGAACGAGTTTTACCAAGCTGTATTGGGTGATCAGCACCTTGGTAACAAAACTCTTTAGGTCGATTTAAGTCGCTGTGCAATGTCAGTTGTTCAACACCATCAAATTGTGATACCCAGTAATCGAGCAGTTGCTCAAGCGTTTCACCTTCTAGGTGATTTCTTTGCCAATTGGCATAATCGCGGTAAGTTAACTCAACTGCAGGGAGTTGCACTTCTTTACCGGCTTCACGCATATAATATGCTTGATGTAGATCCCGCATAAATATCTCTGTAGACCAGCCATCAAAAGCAATGTGATGCCAAATGAATAGCAAGTATTGTTTCGTGTCTGTATGCCAAGCTAATACTCTAATACTTGCTTCATTATTTAAGTCGAAAGGCGTATGAATCGCTTCTTGTACTACAGCGTTTAAAGCATCATGTTCGTTATCTATTAAGCGACTTTGCAATTCTAGGGTGTAATCAATTAGGGTTTGATAGTCGCCGTTTTGATCGCTTTTAAAAACGGTTCTGAGTGCATCATGACGTGTTACCACATGCGTGATAGCTTGCTGCAATATATCGATAGAGGTATGGTCATCTAGCGCGACTAAATATGGAATATGATAGGCGCTGGTCCCTTGTTCGAGTTGTTCAATAAACAATAAGCGTTCTTGCGCAAAAGAAAGTGGTGCACGATTGAGCTCTGTTAGCTGGTTAAACAGCTGCTTAGAAAACACCTTCCGATGCTCTAAAAACTGCATTAGCTGAGGCTTGTGTGCTTTTAATTTACCAATCAATGCAGCATCAGGCGTGGTGTTTCCAAAAGATAACTCAAGACCACCATCTTGTAACCAGATTGATAGATTATTCTGCTTTAGCTCATTCAATAGCGACAACATAGTTATATCCTTATGCTATTTGTTTGTTCTTCAATATCTGAATTATTGGGTACGTCAATGTCAGGCCCTTGTGCTTGGGTATGACAATTATCAGCAATCGCAGCAACAGTTTTGTGTTCAAATAAAACGGTAATTGGAATTGATAATGACAGTGTTTTGTTACACTGGTTCATTAAACGGATTGCTGTAATTGAGTCGCCACCAAGGCGGAAGAAGTTATCTTCAATGCCGACTTGTTCAATTCCCAAAACCTCCTGCCAGATGTCACACAGTTGTTGCTCTAGCTCATTACGAGGTGCAACGTAGTTGTTCTCATCAGTGAAGGTGGGAGTAGGGAGCGCAGCTCTATTGAGTTTCCCGTTGCCAGTTAATGGCAGGTCTTCAATTATAGTGAAGCTACTAGGCACCATATATTCAGGCAGCTGCTGCGATAAACTGACGCGTAATTGTGCAATGTCTACTTCGTCAGCATTGTGCGGCACGATATAGGCAGCTAAAGCTTGGCCTGCATTGTGTGCTACATCAATCACCACCGCATTTTTAAGTTCAGGAAGTGCACTTAATACGGCACTTATCTCA
>NZ_JAGJEE010000068.1:0-2046 GCF_018100885.1 Pseudoalteromonas sp. MMG013
CATTCATTATTTTTCAACTTTAGAAACATACAGATATACACACCAAAAACTCACAAGTTACCCACAAAACACTGTGCATAACTAAAAAAACAACCATACTTTAAAGCACCAAATGTAAGTATGTAATGCCTTACACGACATTATTGAAGCATCATAAAGCTGGGACTTATAAAAACCCCCGTCTGAGCGGGGGTTTTTATAAATTCATAATTTTACTAACGTACAAAAACATGTGTTGTTTGACTAGCCACCAAACTTGTTATATTTGTATCTTTATACATTCCACCAGTATATGCATAAATATTTGAGTAATTTAACATTGTGTAGTCAGTCCCAGATGTAGAACAACCACTCGCCTCATGCCAATATAATTTTAAGCGATGTTCTCCTGACTGATTAGGTGCCTCTCCCAGCGTATCTTGTAAAGGCATGCAGCTCGCTGTGTTTAACACTGCAATATCAGCAATTGCATAGCTACCCGTAGCCGGTGCTATCGCCATTAATTCTTGCGTCGTACTTTTATACTTAAGCCATTGCTCATCGGTTAAATGATAATTATCATCAAAACTTGTAATATTCTGAGTCTCTGAAAAATAATTGATAATATTTGGGTAAGCACTATAGTCGACGGTAGTCACGTATCTCACCCCCATCAATGTCCAGCCTCCTCCTTTCGTTTCCATATCACAATAAGTTGTAAACTCAGGCATATTACCGAGACCATCCACATCTAGCTTATAAAAACCGGATGCTGCACTTGTATTTCTATCTAGCACCGCTTTACAACTTACTGGGGCAGGCTCTGGATGAACATTTTTGTTTGCTCTAATAGAGACGGTGTCATTCCCTCGTTTAGTAACGCTCTGTGCAAATAAATGACCTTCCACGTCAAGTACATTCACTACCTCTGTAACATGGGTTGTTTCTGCATCCTTCGATTGTTCCTCTTCCAAAAGTAATTCATGTGTATTAAATTTAACGGCATTATGATCTACGTGTATCTGATCAATTTTATACTTAACACCAGAATCCAACTCACCCTCTTTGTTAGGCGCGTATACTGCCAAGTAAACAAGAGTTTGAGACATTTGAGTATTTGCCTCTTGCTTAAGTTCTTGATATTGGATTTGAGCATCAAAATCTAACTGAGTAACATTACTCACCCTAGATGTATAAGGGAAAACGCCATTTTCTGATTGAGCGCTTAAAAATAAATATGGGGTTTGTGGCATTTTTTGTGTGAATGCAATTGTTTTAGACGTAGTGCCTAAGTCAACACTCCCCACCTCCCAAATTGAACCATCTAATAACTCATGTCGTCCTTTTGATAATGTGAAACTTGACGACGTTTCATTCGCATGTGTCCCATCTAAATATTCCCACTCGCGAAAACGAATAGTCACTGTACCATCCAAGTTATCTTTAACTGATACCACACCTGAATCTGTATCATTAAGACTGACAACCCCCGTTATGACCACTTGTGAGTCTAACTGGTTTTTAATAACACCTTGCTCATTAATAGTGTGCTCTTGTAATTCAAATGCTTGTAATGACAATGAGCTAAGAACTGCGAGATTTAGTAAAGTTTTTTTGAACATATCCATATCATCCTGATAAAAATAAATAATTGTAATTCAGCTAGTTAATAAAAAACATGCTGATAATAATTTTATGTAAACAGGTACAAAAGATCTAGACTTATTTCAATGCGATGACCGCGACCCCTTTTAATAGCCCAGCAAGCCCTTGCTTATACAATGTGCATTTCACATTTAAGTCTATAGAAATACATTATGTTAATAATACATAATTGAAAAAGCATAATAGCGGTTTGAATGTAAAGTATGGACAACATTACTTTTTACCACGTAGGAACTCACCCAAGGAGCTGGTTCAAACGCAAATATTAAGTTTAATTGTAGAAATAAAATCCAGAGATAACTTAGTTAAAAGTAATGTATAAAATAAAAACGACTAAGGAAGAAATGGTATTTTTATAGTGATAGGATTAAATAAATAAATTGATAATTAGATACTTTATAG
>NZ_JAGJEE010000069.1:0-1966 GCF_018100885.1 Pseudoalteromonas sp. MMG013
TTTTCGGCAGATGAGGCGAGAAGAGCATCAAGGCAGCAGGGAGTTGTTGATAGCGCGAATGGGTTGAGTGCTAGTATTGATGCTGTTCGGTCAAATCTAACACAACGTCATAATGCACAAATCAGCTCAGCACACAGCGCAATTGCTAAATCAGAAAGGTTTACCAGTAACGATACTTTTGAGGTTAATTATGGCTTTGAAAGTGAGCTAGTTACAGCAAATCAAAATGGTTGGGTCAATAAATCATTAATTGAGAACACGCTCAATCAATATGCAAACGATAATTTCGATGTATTGCCGTCTAATTCAGCATTTTCTACGTGGAATTATAACTCAAGATATGCCATAGAGCAGCTTCCTAGCTTGTTTGGTACAAACGAAATTAATGGCGCGTTACTTGGTTTAGGAGCGTTGACTAAAACAACTAGCAAAGGTTGGGGTTCTACTGGTAGCCACTATACATCAATGCAAAGTGGGATCGTAGGTAGCTATTTTGATAGGGTCTATGGCGCAGGGAAAGCAACAGTTATAAACAACTATGCGTTAGATACTCGAGTATTCTCCTCTGGAATTTCGAATGTTGGTGATGGACTCACAAAAATTGGCTACGGCTTCACAGCAGCTAGTTCGGTAATCACATTAGCCAATGACTACAAGTATGGTGACGGTATTGACTTTGGTGATGGCTTCAGGGAAGGGGGATATTTGGCTGTCAATAGTGCGTTTGCCGCAAGTAGCTTAAATCGTTTTAAAAATGTAACGGCATTGGCGAGATTGTCTCCTATAGGTATGGCATTTACGGGTTTAGATATTGCACTTCAAGCAACCCCTAGTTATACAGTTAAATATGGTCCACATGCTGGCCAAGTAGCCGATGGCTGGACAAAGGCTATGCATCAGACCAGTGATATTATTCACGCCAATCAGCAAATAAATCCAAATTACAGGATGTTTGATTTAGGTAAATTGTAACTAGCTAATTTATATTGGGTGGCAACTTTGTAGTTGCCACCCAATATATTCCATACGTGACGAGATAAACAACTACTATGAAAATATTTACATTCTATTACTATTTTTCCTATTTATTTATGATAAGAGAGTTTCCGGGTAAAGATCCTCATAAAGGGGCCTTATCTGACATATCCTTTCCTTTGGGGGTTTTTTTTACAGCTCTAACGCTTTTTTTCTTGGTTGAAAGTAATCTTTGGTGGCACATACTGAATACTTGGGACCCAAGCATAGTAGAACCAAGTCGATATAACCCATTTGCGCCTTCAGCAATAATATCGTTACTGGGGTGGTTTGCTTCTAGAAAGATACTAAATTGGTATTTTTCGCGTCGCGGGTGCTTAGACAGCTTACGACAATATTACTTACCATATGGTGAAGTAGTTAAGACTTATGATACTCAAGGCAGGTTACTCTTTTTTTTCTTTTCTTTTGTTGGCTTTAGTGCTTTCTTACTATACGTATGGAAAGGGGTATATGGTCTGTTGATAATTGCTTTATTCTTTGCTTGGATCGAGCTTTGGGTACGTTATGAATTTGATTGGAGTGTTGATAAAGGCGCAAAGAAAAGTGACTAAGTAACGGGTCCCGAATTATAAAAAACGTGAATAAGATGGGACAGGCACAAATTTCTTGCATAATTGGGTGGTTTAACCACTGCTTATACATCCAGTTTATTTGAGAAGACTAAAAAAGAAGACTAAAAAAGAAGACTAAAAAAGAAAGCGATAAAAAAGGAAAGCGATAAAAAAGGACAGGCACAAACTTCCTAAGTCAATGTGGGTTATGGTGGCGCCATAAAAAGCATCACCACCACAGGGTATAACCTTGCTGGTGAAACAGACCAAGTACAAGTGAGAGGGCTGTCACAGGAGCAAGTCAAGGCTGAATTAGAAGCGTCGCAAGCAATTGAGGATGCTGGAAAAGAAGCTGCAGCAGGTAATCCTAAAAACAG